>JANRME010000127.1:0-23064 GCA_033761835.1 Saprospiraceae bacterium | reverse complement strand
AATCCTGCGCTACAATTTCTCCTATCGTTTGCTGATTCATAATTGATTCATTTTTTCAATTAAATGATAAAAAGACTTTTTTATCTTAAAACAAAGGTCTTTAAAAGAAAGACTTTGAATGATGATAAAAATCATTTTGGCTATGACAAAAATCAAATAGCCGTTTTGATATATATCTGCTACTTGTTGTAACAATTTAATTATCAACATTTTAAAAATAAAATTATTTTAATGCATTTTTTACTCCAAAAAATCGAAATATGCCCGATGTTAAGGCGTGTTTATGATTACGATCATAAAATCCGGGCAATCATGTGCTTTAAATTTGAGGAACTAAAACACTTAAATAATCATGAATAAACAAGTCTTGACCATTGTATTGATAGTTACCTACACCGCACTTATAGTTGCCTGCGGTGGTAATGCGAGTACCAATACAAATGCTGCTGCGGATCAACCCTCATCAGAAGCAAAAGCGGATCCTTCTTCGTATGACCCGAAAAGAGGGGAAGGTAAATTTGATGAAAGCAATGTAACCGTAGGCGCGCTGGATGCGGCTATGGCTGCTAAAGGTGAAGCAATTGCAGGAACAAAATGTGTATCGTGTCACAAATTAACGGAGGAGAAACTCGTAGGACCAGGCTGGAAGGGTGTCACGGAACGGAGATCCCCGCATTGGATCATGAATTTTATTACTAACCCCGACCCTATGATCGATAAAGACCCAGAAGTACAGGCTCAATTGGAACTTTGCTTAGTGCGTATGCCCAACCAAAATTTAGCGGACGGAGAAGCTCGGGATATATTGGAATTCATGCGAAAAAATGATGGCGTTCAATAATTAACAAATAATAAAATATTAATATTATGAATAAAAATTATATCATTCTGTTAATGATAGCAGTGGCTGTCATTAGCGTCTATTCTTGCCGACCGAAAAATACCAGCAGTGCTGTGAGTGGTAATGCGGCAGCTAAAGCTTATGTAGCACCGGGGCAATATGATGAATTTTATAATTTTGTATCGGGCGGTTTTAGCGGACAAATGAGTGTCTATGGTCTGCCCAGCGGGCGTCTGTTTCGTGTGATTCCTGTTTTCTCTGTTGACCCAGAGAAGGGTTGGGGTTACAGTGAAGAGACCAAGCCGATGCTGAATACTTCACACGGTTTTGTACCCTGGGATGACTTGCACCACGTAGAATTATCTCAAACGAATGGCGAAATCAATGGGAAATGGGCATTTGGAAATGCCAATAACACCCCTCGTCTGGCAAGAATAGATTTGAAAACTTTCAAAACGGCTGAAATTATTGAATTGCCAAATAGCGGCGGTAACCATAGTTCCCCTTTTGGTACGGAAAACTCCGAGTACATCGTAGCGGGTACGCGCTTTAGCGTTCCGGGCGATAATGATAACGGTGACGTTCCCATCAGCTCTTATAAAGAAAATTTTAAAGGACACATTAGTTTTGTAAGCGTAGCGCCAGAGACGGGCGAAATGGAGATCGCTTTCCAACTGAGAACCCCAGGTGTCAATTTTGACTTAGCACGTTGCGGCAGAGCCAAATCGCATGGCTGGTTTTTCTTTAGCTGTTATAATACGGAGCAAGCCAGTACTTTATTGGAAGTAAATGCTTCTCAAAAAGATAAAGATTTTATAATGGCAGTGAACTGGAAAAAAGCGGAAGAATATCTGAAAGCGGGCAAAGGCAAAAAAGTACCCGTAAAATACGCACATAATGTATATAATGAAAAAACACAAACTGCCACTTCTACTATAATGAAGGAAGTAACCGTATTGGATGTTGCAGAACTGAAGGATATTTGCTATTTCATTCCATGTCCAAAATCGCCGCACGGCTGTGACGTAGATCCAACAGGCGAATATATTGTAGGTAGTGGAAAATTGGCAGCTTTGATCCCTGTATTTAGTTTTGACAAATTGCAAAAAGCGATTGCTGACAAAACGTTTGATGGTGAGTACGAAGGCATTCCTGTCGTAAAATATGAGGCAGCATTGTATGGCGAAGTGAAAAAACCAGGTTTAGGACCGCTGCACACCGAATTTGATGGCAATGGGAATGCTTACACTTCCTTCTTTGTATCTTCGGAGGTGGTAAAATGGAATATCAAGGACTTAACCGTAGTGGATCGAGTACCTACGTATTATTCCGTTGGTCACTTGTGTGTACCAGGCGGTAACACGAGAAAGCCTTATCCAAAATATTTAATCGCGTATAATAAAATTACAAAAGACCGCTATTTACCTACCGGACCGGAATTGTCACAAAGTGCTCAACTCTATGATATTAGCGGTGAAAAAATGCAACTCATTCTGGACTTCCCGACCATCGGAGAACCACACTACGCTCAGGCTGCTCCAGCTGACCTTATCAGAAATAACGGGCAGTTAAAGATTTATAATATTAATGAAAATAATCATCCGTATGTTACAAAAGGCGAATCGGAATCGAAAGTTGTACGCGAAGGTAATAAAGTACACGTTTATATGACTTCCATTCGCTCGCACTTCTCACCAGATAATATCGAGGGTGTAAAATTAGGCGACGAAGTGTATTTCCACGTCACAAACTTAGAGCAAGACTGGGATGTACCACATGGATTCGCGGTGAAAGGTGCTGCCAATGCAGAACTGCTCATCATGCCAGGCGAAACGACTACTTTGAAATGGATACCAGATCGGGTTGGTATGTTCCCAATGTACTGTACCGATTTTTGTAGTGCACTCCACCAGGAAATGCAAGGTTATGTAAGGGTTTCACCGGCTAATAGCAAAGTACCTTTGTCTTTTAGTTTAGGCAAACCGATACCGGAAAGCTAAGAATCGCATTATAGTAGTAAAAAACCTATATCTTAAAGAAATGGGGCAGTAGTATGTGCAAGCTCATTGCTGCCCTATTTTATTGTATAAATCAAAAGATATGAAAAATTCCATTTCAAATATATCAAGATTGCTGCTAATTATTACGTCTGCACTTTTAGTAATATCCATTTTTGTGCCAATTTGGCGGATTGAATTGGATGCACCCCAATACCCAGAAGGGTTAGTTATGCTGATTTATTCTTACAAGCTGGGCGGTCAAGTGGAAATTATCAATGGCTTAAACCATTATATTGGCATGGCAACGCTGCACGCAGATAATTTTATCGAATTCACGGTGCTTCCTTACATTATTTCTTTTTATGCACTACTAATATTAATTACTGCCCTCCTTGGAAAAAAATGGCTACTTAATACTACTTTTATTGCATTTTTCTTATTTGGTGTACTAGCAATGGTTGATTTCTGGCGCTGGGAATATAATTATGGGCATAATTTAGATCCCAATGCAGCGATCATTGTACCAGGCATGGCGTATCAACCCCCACTCATTGGTTTCAAACAACTGCTCAATTTTGGTGCGTTTTCTATACCCGATCTGGGTGGTTGGATGTTTATTGCAGGCGGTCTGCTTCTGCTTGCAGCCGTAGTTTTAGAAGGGAAGTTTCTACAAAAGCGTAAAAAAGGGAATACTACAAATGCTGCGGTTTTGTTTATTTTATTAAATTTTTCTTTTATATTATTGCCTTCTTGTAATAATAGCGAACCAGCCCCCATTAAAATACATCAAGATAATTGTGAGTTTTGTAAGATGACTATAGCAGATGGCAGATTTGGAGCAGAGCTTATTACAAAAAAAGGAAGAGCCTATAAATTTGATGACCTCCATTGTATGTTACGTTATCAGGAAGAAAACGCCGGTACGGAAGTATCTTCATTTTTTATAAATGATTATAATGCAGATAATGTTTTAATAGATGCTACATCCGCCTATTATGTCACGCATGAAAGTGTAAAAAGCCCAATGGGAGGCAATACCGCTGCGTTCAAAACAAACGAAGCTGCACAAAAATACGCAAAGCCAACAAACGCTGCTGTTCTTTCCTGGCAGGAATTAATCCAAAAATAAGGTAATGAAAATCTTTATTTTAAATCTTTTTTTTATCATAATAAGCTTTTCGGCTTCTGCGCACACGCTATGCGTAGGGGGGCAATGTCCTTACAAAACAATAAAATCTGCAATATCCGCAGCTAAGGCAGGCGATACCGTGCTGGTAACAAAAGGTATTTATAAAGAAGGGAATATCATAATCAACAAATCTATTTATTTTTTAGGGAAAGATATGCCAATATTGGATGGCGACCGTAAGTATGAAGTCCTTTCTATAAAATCGGATAATGTAACGGTCAAAGGCTTTCGTATTCAGCATTCCAGCTATGCAACGCTCGACGATCCGGGCGGTGTCAAAGTATATGAAAGTAGTAATGTGGTTATCGTTGATAATTTTTTGTATGATAATTTTTTTGGAATTTACATACAGCATAGCAAAAATTGCTTAATAAAAAATAATAAAATCGTCGCTTTTGGTAAAGAAGAACAACAAATCGGAAACGGTGTACATTGCTGGAAGAGCGATAGTTTACAAATTATAGGTAATAATATATCAGGACATCGGGACGGTATTTATTTTGAATTTGTTACTCATTCTGTGATATGGCGCAATATTTCATTTAATAATATACGCTACGGCTTACATTTTATGTTTTCTAATAATGATGCTTATTTTACCAATGTTTTCAGGAATAATGGCGCAGGCGTAGCAGTAATGTTTACTAAATATGTGGTAATGATGAATAATACGTTTGAAAAAAACTGGGGAGACGCTGCTTACGGCTTATTGTTAAAAGAAATATCAGATTGTGAATTATCAGGAAATAGGTTTTTAAATAACACGAGTGCTATCTTCATGGATGGTACCAATCGCATGAATGTAGAGAAAAATATTTTTCAAGCAAACGGCTGGGGCATGAAAATACAGGCGAATTGCATGGATAATATGATACAACATAATAATTTTATAGGAAATACCTTTGATGTGAGCACTAACGGAAACCTCGTACTAAATACCTTTAATGAAAACTATTGGGATAAATATGAAGGCTATGATTTAGATAAAAATAATATTGGTGATGTGCCATATCATCCTTTAAGCTTATATGCTGTTATCGTAGAAAATAATCCGCCAGCTATGCTATTATATCGCAGTTTTATGGTCACATTACTTGATAAATCTGAAAAAGTAATGCCAAGCCTGACGCCCGAAAATTTTATTGACTTAAAGCCTTTAATGCGATCACTGCAATTATGATTGATATAAAAAACATATCGAAAAAATTTGGTAAGTTAGAAGTGCTTAAACAGATTGATTTACAACTGAATCGAGGAGAATGTGTCGCGCTAATCGGACCAAATGGTTGCGGCAAGACAACACTGATTAAAGCCATCCTTGGCATGGTATTACCTGATAGTGGAGATATCATATTCAACGGAAAATCTATACATAAAGACTACATTTACCGCCAGTACATCGGTTATATGCCCCAAATCGGGCGCTACCCGGAGAATATGACCATTGGTCAGGTGATCGACATGATTAAAGGAATCCGTAATGATAATAATAACCTGGATGAAACATTATATCAAAAATTTGACCTCGATCAAATGCTAGACAAAAAAATGCGTACCCTTAGCGGCGGTACAACCCAAAAAGTAAGCGCTACGCTGGCATTTTTATTTAGCCCGGAGGTATTCATACTGGATGAACCGACTGCGGGTTTAGACCCCCTGGCTTCAGAAATACTTAAAGAAAAAATCATAGCAGAAAAAAATAAAGGAAAACTGATTCTTATTACATCTCATTTACTGAGCGAACTAGATGATCTCATTACACAGCTTGTTTTTATGCAAGACGGGCAGATACTCTTCCACAAAGAGGTAGAAGCATTAAAACGAGAGACCGGAACAGATAAAATTTCAAAGGCTATTACACATATTTTAAAACGGGGGGTAGCATGAATCGTATTTTAAAATATGTGGTACTAAATATTATAAAAAATAAAATTATTATATTTTATACTATTCTGTTGAGCTTGTTTTCCTGGACCGCGTTTAGCTTGGAAGATAACGCTGCCAAAGGACTACTAACGCTTCTAAATATCATATTATTGATTGTTCCTTTGGTGTCTATTTTATTTTCAACAATTTATATATATAATAGCGCTGAATTCATTGAATTGTTAGTAAGTCACCCGATCCGTAGAAGCAAGATATGGTGGGGGTTGTTCTTAGGCTTATCATTTAGTTTGGTTGCAGCATTTATAGTAGGCGCTGGCATACCCATTATAGTCTTTGCTGAATTGGCGAAAGCAATTATGATGCTCGTAGTAGGCGTGCTGATTACGATTATATTTGTAGCCATTGCATTTTTAAGCTCGATTTTGAGTCGCGATAAAGCCAGAGGAATCGGCGTATCTATACTTTTATGGCTTTATTTTGCGCTATTATTTGATGGTTTAGTTTTGTTTTTATTATTTCAGTTCGCTGATTATCCTGTTGAGAAAATGATGATTATTATTACTGCATTTAGCCCAATAGACTTATCCAGGATTTTAATACTCTTACAATTAGATGTTTCTGCCATGTTAGGTTACACGGGGGCTATTTTTAAAGAGTTTTTCGGCACAACTATAGGATTACTAATCTCTTTTATATTATTACTTACTTGGATGTTTATACCATTTTTCCTATCCCTGTATAGATTCAAAACTAAAGATTTATGATGTAATAAAGAGAGGTATTTAATAAAATTTAAACTTATAGATAAATGAAGACAGATATTAGAAATCGTCAGGATATTGAATTGCTTATTAATTCATTTTATGACAAGGTAAAAAAAGACCCAACAATTGGTTATTTTTTTAATAAAGTAATAGCCGTTAATTGGGAAAAACATTTACCGGTTATGTATAATTTTTGGGAAAGTATCTTGTTTTATACAGGCAGTTATGAAGGAAATCCGATGATGCTTCATCTGCAATTACATCAAAAGAGTCCTTTACAAGTGCCTCATTTTCAGCAATGGCTATACTTGTTTACCGAGACAACCGATGAATTATTTGAAGGCGAAAATGCGGAGTTAATAAAGCAAAAAGCACATAATATTGCTGGAATTATGCAAGTAAAAATAATAAGTCCATAAGATTATTTCCCTATGGACTTTATTAAGTATGCGCAGTCCGTATTATTTACTTAGGAAGTAATACATCATTAATAACGTGAATAATACCATTGGAAGTAGGAATAGAAGCTACAATTTCAGAATCATTCACATACGTTTTTCCTTCTTTTTTAGTGATTTTCACTTTCTGAGGATTTACCATTTCAAATTCTTGCCCATCTTGCATATAATCAATTTTAAGTACGCCTACATAAGTATGATAGCTCAAAATATCACTCAGCGCCTCTTTTTTATCGGGTTTTAGCAAACCTTCCACAGTACCAGTGGGTAATTTCTCAAAAGCAGCGTTGGTTGGCGCAAATACGGTGAACGGACCCGCATTACTCAGGGCATCTACCAAACCGGCTGCTTTTACCGCCGTTACTAACGTTGTATGGTCTTTGCTGCCCGATGCGACCTGCACGATGTTGGGCTGAGAAGTTTCGTCTTTTACTGCGGATTGCCCAGGACCGGGCTGTAAGTCAGCAGCAGCTGCTGTTTCTCCCCCACTTCCTGTATTGGAATTATTACAAGCAAATGAAGTAAACAAGCTCAGAATAATAACAAAAATCAATAATTTTTTCATGGTTTATCGTTTTTATTTAAAAATATATTAATCGTTAGTCAAAAATAATTCGATTGATGAAGGCTAAACCTATGAACATCAAAATAGAGATACCCAATAAAGTTTCATTTATAAATGGAATTACCTTATATGCAAAGGAGGCAATACCTTGAATAGCTAAGGATAACTCATTGAGAAATACGCCACTTAAAAAAATAATTAAGCCGATTTTTACATTCTTCTTGTCAGATATGATGCGATGGATATAATAATAGAATAAAAGAAAAACACTTACAAAAGCTAAGAAAACTAAATGTAAATACGCAATTACGATAGGGCGAAAGCCAAATGCTAATTTACTTACATGAGGAATTGTGGAACCTAATTGTAATGAAAATTTAATGGTAAGTGCCACCCCAACGCATAGAAGTAATAATTTGGCTATTGTGCTTAATTTTAAATTTTTGATAAAATTATTATGATTTAAATAAAATATGAATAAAACCCAGCTTAAAAACTGAGCAATAGCTGCAGTTGCGATGATTATATAAATAAAATCAGGTAATTTTAGCCACAAAATAGATAAACCATAAGCTGGCAGGCAACTAATTGCGAATAACCAAAAAATAAGATTGTGGGATCTTATAGTAATATTATTACTTTGTAAATAGTCTATAAAAAGCCCCATGCAGGCAAAGAAAAACCAGCCATTATACTGAAAATGCAAATACCAATATACCGAAGCTAAGTAATGATGCTGATCCAAATGTTTGGACGCCATCATATAACTCAGATAAAAAGTGCCAAAAGTAGAAATAATATTATATAGTAATGCTGTAATAAACCAAGAATCACTTCCAATATCTTTGGTGTTTTTAATTGCTTTGAAATAATATACACAAAATAAAAATGAAATCAGGATCGACAGCGTTGAAAATAAAATAGAATATAAGCCATATCCTTGAGCAAGAAAAGCAAAAAACATACCCCAGGCACAAACCAAATAAGCAATGAATATGTAATGGAATGCCTGGATATTTATATTACTGATTTTATTTTTTAAAACACTTACCATTAAAGACATTAGGGACAAGGAAACCCACCCAGAAAATGCAAAATGAGAATGCGCGTGTTGAATATTTTTTTGATCAAAATAAGGAAATTCAAAACCTATTTTATACCGCATGAGAACGCCGAGTAATGCGACTAATAAGAAGTTAAACAATACTATTTTTGTCCAATTGATTTGATGTGCCCAATTCATTAATAATACAATTTGTGATTTATGATATCTACTTTGCAGGAATTTTTCATCTTGCTCAAAGTTCTTATTACAGTTTCTACCCGAAGCCCTGTAAAATCAGCAATTTGCTGCCGGGTGTAAGGAATCATAAGTTTGTGATTTATTTTAGCTTGTGATTTTAATTTTTCTAAAAAGATTATAATTTTCCGTTCTGGCGTTGGGCAGGTAAGCATCTGTAGGGCTGTAGCTTTATCATACACCCTTTGTGCAAAAATGTGTAGCAAATTTTTTGCTACACCCGGATAATCGTTAATTATACTAAAGAGTTTATCTTTTGATAATTTTAATAAAACGGTATCTTCGAGGGCTATAGCCGAGCTTGGGTACGGGCGATTCAGAAACAAAGGAGGTTCTCCAAAACTTTCCTCTGCTCTGTATATTCCCTGTATGAATTCTTTCCCTTCCTCATTCATGCAGCACATTTTCACCGCACCTGTCAGGATTTTGAAAAAAAAACGAGGTTCGCCACCTTCTTCAAAGATGTATTCCCCTTTTTTTAGCTTTTTGGTAGATGCACCATAGGTAATCATTACATCTGTATCCATTAGAAAATATTTTAAGATAAAAAGATGTTTTAATCCTTTATACAAAAATCCTCCGTTCTAATCTTTTATGCGATGATAAAAATCATTTGGTTCGTTTTTTTGTTGCAAACATTTATCAATCAGTTAATTGTATGGAGATTTACATAAAAAGAAGATTGGATAAAAGAACTTTTTTGTCTTTTAAGAAAATGCGGGCTACATTAGCTCTCTGTTAAATAAAGATAAACCTATGTTTTCAAAATCCTGTAAATATGCCATACGTGCCGTGCTATATCTGGCGGTTCATTCCAGCGAGGAGAAAAAGTTTGGTGCGAAGGAAATCGCTGAATCGCTTGATATACCTAAACCTTTCCTGGCAAAGCTTTTGCAGCAGCTATCGCGGCAGGGCTTAGTCTCTTCCGCAAAAGGACCGAGTGGTGGTTTTTTTCTAAACGATGAGGGTAAAGCAATACCTCTGCGGCAGATCATTGAAGCGATTGATGGACCGGAGATATTTTCTTCCTGCATCCTGGGTTTGCCAGTTTGCTCGTCAGAAAACCCTTGCCCTATGCATACCAAGGCGATTGCTTATCGAGAAGGGCTTTTAAAATTGGTGGAGGATCAGGCTATTTGCGATTTGGCTAAGCGTATTCAGCGAATGAAATTGTCCTTAGGTCCTCATGATTACAATGTTGTTTGAGTTTTTTAACGACAAAAAACATTATAAGTATGAAGCCATTCGCTTTTTCTTATCTATTACAATTATTACGACTGTGGCGGCAACCTACAAAACAATCAAATAGCCAGAAATAACAAAGCCAACTACCTGATAAACAAGTAATTGGCTTTTGTTTTCGTAGCGGCGGCAGGACTTGAACCTACGACCTTCGGGTTATGCTTACTCACCACGACTTTCGTCGCACCTTCATATAGAAGGATTTGGAGTCTGGACTTTCTCTTCACCCGTTCCCGATTGGAAAAGAGGGTGTCCGCCATAAAGTCTCTACACCTTTCCCGACCTTGAGTCGGGGCTTGGCTCGGGATTACCACACTAAAGGCTTCCCCGAATTTGACGGAATATCATTCAGGTGTTTCTACCTGAACAGCCCTTTGCAAGATCAAGTCCCAAGCATCTCTGTATGCAGCCGATTTCGGCTTTCTTTGACGCTTGGCGGTTTCGATTAAGTGTATCTCAGAACCATAGCTAATGAATACTTCAACAGGAAAGATGTAGAAAACATCTTTTCTTCTATATAAATTACTGCAAAATCGAAATCGTTTTGAGCGTAAGCACTTCGCTTTATCTCTCTGCGATTTGTTTTAGTCCGGAGGTTATCCACTACAAAATTTTGTTTTTGTAGGTCAAACCATGCCGATTTAATTTGCAGTTTAAATAAAATCCCGTTGATGTCAAGTACCAAATCGTAAGGTAGCCGATCCCCAATTGGTTTTAAAATTCCCCATTCTCTCTTTAGAGCATAAAGAATTACCGCTTGTTCGGCAATATCTCCTTTCAACTTGGTATCCATTCGCTAACTTGATTTTGCAGTACTTGAGCCCGACGAGCTACCAACTGCTCCACGCCGCGATTTTTCAAATGGATTGCAAAGATAGAAACAATAACTTACTTTGTCAAGTTCCTGGAATGGTATTTTCTATTTTATTCAATAAGGTCTTTAAAACAAGCGCCGTTTTTATAAATTGTGTAAATTTAAACGACCGGAACAATCTCATGACCGATTATGAGGCGATTACTACTATTCACAATTTGCACTTTATTGCTCGGAAAAGCGCTAACTCAGTCTGTTTGTGCTGGGGAATTATCAGAGTTGATTATCGAAATCAAAACCGATAGCTATGGCTATGAAACATCCTGGAAACTCGAAAGCAATACCGGAATGCTCTATGCTTCGGTAACTCCTGATACTTATGCCAATCAAACCCTTTATCGGGATACTATTTGCTTACCGCCTGATACTTGTATGACTTTCACAATGTTCGATGAATTTGGTGATGGCATGGGTGCTTTGGGTTATTATATGCTCATTTTGGAGGGGGATACCTTGAAAAAAGGTGCCGCATTCCGCGAATTTGAATCTTTTTCTTTTCAATGTGCAGCAGGCCAGGTATGCGCGAAGTCCATACTTGCTACCGCAGGTCGGCGTGTTACAGCACTGGAGGACACCTGGTATAATTTTACACCTGGGGCTACCGGTATTTACCGCATTTCTACCTGTGGATCAAATGATTGCGATACTAAAATCTGGATTTATGACAAATGCGAAGGCATCACGGTTGCTGAAGACAACCAAAGCACCATTTTTTTCAACGATGACGAAAATCCTTGTGCGCCGCAGGCAGAAGTAAAGGGTTATTTTCAAAAAAATAAAAAATATTATATCCGAATTGGGGACAAGGAAAATGCTTGTTCCGACAGTATTTGGTGGGAATTGGTATTTGAAGGTCCGGTACGCGGCTGCATGAATGAAATGTCTTGCAATTATAATCCTTTAGCAACGATAGACGATGGTTCCTGCCTGCCACAAGGGCATCAGGGCTGCCCCAAAGGGCCGGATTTGCGCGTACGACAGGATTCTTTGCTCCGATCCATTCGCTTGGATACAGTTCATGCGAATGATTATTGCCTGATCGAAGAAGGTTGCATACGAGGTTATGGCATTCGGCAAGTGATGCGCTTTTCCACGGTTATTGAAAACATTGGCGAACGGGATTATTTTATTGGAAAACCGTCTTATGATAATCCTCAGTTCAGTTGGAATAATTGTCATAATCATTTTCACTACGATAGCTATGCCGAATATCTGCTATTCAAGGAAGATGGCTCAGAAATACCTATTGGTTTCAAAAATGGCTTTTGCATCACCGATTTCGGTTGCCCGCGAGGCATTACGCCTAAATTCAGTTGCGACAATATGGGAATTAGTGCAGGTTGTTATGATACGTATTGGTCTGATTTACAGTGTCAATGGATAGATTTGACCGATGTGCCGGATGGGCGTTACATTTTTGTAGTACGAATAAACTGGAAAAACTTGCCCGATGCGCTAGGGCAAATAGAGATGGACACCACCAATAATTGGACGCAGGTTTGCTTAATTTTGGATCGCTCTTCAGGAAAATTGAAGGTAATCGCTGATGACAATTGCCAACCTTATACCGATTGCATGGGAATGCCTTATGGCAATGCCCTGTTGGATTGCACGGGCGTTTGCGCTGGAAATGCGCTACCTGGCGATGTAGATGAAAATGGCATTCAAAGCATGAACGACGCCCATCGCTATGTCACCTTGCTCCTGGGGCATGATATTGTATCCGGCACTTGTTTTGATTTAAATTCAGATAATAAAATTTCAGTATATGATGCCGCGCTATTAGCAAATTGTTTGAATTATGGCATTGCACACCAACATTCCGGCTATGGCGCGCATAATCATTGCCAGTTTCCGGCGGGGATCACCAATATCAACGATACGGTTTCATTGGGCATTCTTGATATTAATTGGGATTATCAATACGTGGACATTGGCATTCGCAACCCAAATGCAGAAGTAAATGCGTATCAATTTGAATTAGAAGGACTTTATATCGCTTATGTAGAAAACTTAATCACGGATGGTTCGTTTCCAATTGCGCCCCGCACCAGTATGAATGACGGCATCGTGGTCGGTATTTCTTACCAGGATTCGATGATTACTAAATCAGAATTTTTCCAGCCCTTGTGTCGGGTTCATTTTTTCAAGGCCTATTCGGATACGATCTGCATCAAAAGCGACGTAGAAATCGTCAACGGGAATTATGAACGCGCCATTGCTCGCCTGGAAGAGGCTTGTGTTTATTGGCAAACGACGAGTACTGCTGCAGTGCACCAACTCAAAAACGTTCGGGTTGCACCCAATCCTTTCCGAGATGAGACGGTCATTTCTTTCTATAATCCTGACCATCAGGCATTTCAGATGGAATTAATGGATATAAATGGCAAAATAATTCAGTATTTTTCAGACGTCAAGGATAGTGAAATTCATGTCCAATCCAAGGATTTAGCTTCTGGCATTTATTTTTTCCGATTGTGGAATGAAAGAGGCTACGCCACAGGAAAGTTGATTTTGCAATAAAATTAGTGGCAAGCGGCGAGCTTCAAGCTACAAGAATTAGCTTGTTTTTAGATTTTAATAACCGAAAACGCCTTTCAGTTGTAATTTGTAATAGTATCTCCAAATAGCCTATTTTTGTGTATCAAATCGTTTAAAACCAATAAAATCGAATTCGGAATGAAAGAAGTATTCATAGTTGCCGCTGTTCGCACGCCTATTGGCAGTTTCGGCGGTATGTTTGTTGATGTATCTGCCACGCAGTTGGGCAGCATTGCCATCAAAGGAGCCCTAGAAAAATCAGGATTAGATCCTAAATATGTGGATGAAGTTTTTATGGGCAATGTTTGCTCTGCCAATCTCGGACAAGCACCGGCCCGACAAGCTTCGCTGGGCGCAGGCATTGGTTATGATGTGCCTTGTACCACCATTAATAAAGTTTGTGCCTCTGGTATGAAATCTATTATGTTCGGAGCGCAAAGTATTATGTTAGGGCATAATAATATTGTAATAACTGGCGGTATGGAAAGCATGAGTAATGTTCCTTATTACATTCCAAATGCGCGTTGGGGCTATAAATATGGCAATGGCGAAATAGTAGATGGCTTGTCGAAAGATGGTTTGATCGATGCTTATGATCAGAATGCGATGGGTGTTTGCGCTGATAATACTGCAAAAAAGTATAATATTTCCCGCGAAGCACAAGACGCTTTTACCGTTCGTTCTTATAAATTGTCGGCAGAAACCACCAATAAAGGCTGGTTCAAGGATGAAATTGTGCCCGTGAGTGTGCCACAACGCAAAGGTGATCCGATTATCATATCCGAGGATGAAGAGTATAAAAAAGTAATATTTGATAAAATTCCGACGCTGCGGCCTGCTTTCACGAAAGACGGCACCGTGACAGCCGCCAATGCCAGCACGATCAACGATGGCGCGGCGGCGGTGATACTTGTAAGTAAAGAAAAATTGGAGGAATTAGGATTGAAGCCTATCGCCAAAATTATCGCTTTCGCTGATGCAGAGCAAGAGCCACAATGGTTTACGACTACGCCAGCCTTAGCTGCGCCCAAAGCGCTGAAGCGAGCAGGTATGGAACTCAAGGATATTGATTATTTTGAAGTGAATGAAGCCTTCGCAGTAGTGCCGATGGTTTTTAATCAAATATTAAATATTGAGGAAGCAAAAGTAAATGTTTTTGGCGGCGCGGTTTCCATCGGGCATCCGCTGGGTGCTTCAGGTGCGCGCATTGTGACTACTTTAAATAATGTATTACATCATCATAATGCTTCGGTAGGCATGGCAGCTATATGCAATGGCGGCGGCGGCGCTTCGGCAATTATTATAGAAAAAGTATAATAAAGATGTGCCGCACTTTAAAAGTGTGGCACATTTATGATATTGATTAAATAATAAAATTCTCATTCCTTGTTTTTTAGCTCAAAAAAATGTATTTTGTAAGAAATTTTTATCAGATATGACCAAAGCACAAGCGATACAGACAAAACCTACCGATTCACCTGCCATTCCTTCCTACCTCATTAAGGAAACGATCAATGGCATTCCATTTTATTATAAAGGATATAAAGATGTAATAAATCAAACCAAAACCCTGGAAGATATTATGGGCAGTAGTTCTTTGCAAGCAGAAATTATTTCCTGCTTATTACAATTTTTATTCAAAAACCTTGATTTGACAAAGTATCGGGTTTATACCAACGAAATTGGCAGTCATATTAATCATAAAAATAATCTTTCGCATGACATTGCCATTTTTGATAAAAATGTGCTGACCCTTGATAAAATTAATACCCATTACACCAGCGTACCTGCCAAAATAGTCATCGAAGTGGATGTGGATACCGAAGCAGAAAACATTAGAGAACTGGATTATATCACTCGCAAAACCAATACGATCCTCGAATTTGGTACCGAAAAAGTGATCTGGGTATTCACCAAATCGCAAAAAGTGATGATCGCGCAACCCGGCCAGGATTGGCTATTAGTAGATTGGAATAAAGACATCGAGCTCCTCGATGGGCATTCTTTCAATATCGGTCGCTACCTCGAACAAGAGGGCATCCAATTGGAGCAATCTGATGAAGCTTGATGCTAATTTTTTAGGCAATCTTTTTATGTGTTTGATAATGAATTATTTACATCTAAAATTTTATTTTTATAATTAATCATTACAATTATTTATCAATAAAAAATAATAATTTATCAATAAAAAAAGCCCCCCTTCAAAATAGAGAAGAGAGGCCATCCCAAAAACCGATTTAAGTATACACTTGAAAACGGTCCTTGTGAATCACATACAATCCAATCGCCTTAACTATAAATACTCTTTGGTGCTTTCACCATGTAAAACCAAAAAAGCTTCGCATATAATGAAAGATCGATAGTCTGTTAACTTGTACGATAGCCCAGACAAATTGTTACAATCCGACTTAATAATTTACTGAAAAAATTGAAGAATAGAATTTCTACAATCAGCCGCTGATGCAATCCCTACACAGAGCACCATAATCATGATATCGGATTATAATTTGTTCTCGCTTTTCAAAACACTTTGATTAGCTAAATCGCTTTAGCTTTGCAGTGTTGTTCAATAGCCTTTCTCAAATACAATTTTACAATCCGAATTCCTTTATCTACTTCAAAGCAGATAAAAACGAGATACTCAGTCTTTCATGGTAGGAAAAGGTACGGCGGGAGGGTTTGCCGAATGGTTACCATAAATAAAGATACGTAGGTCGTTCATGGATCGCGGATTATAATCTGTTGCTTAAAATTTTTATTCATACAAAGATAAGATAATACGCTTTTAAATGCATACCCTTTTTATGGTATTTTATAAAACTTTTATATACGAAATCCTTGTAAATAAAAGAGCCTCCCTACACGAAGTGTCGAGAGGCTATCCCAAAAACCAATTGTTAAAGGACATCTTATTCTTTGTCAAAACCCTTCAGGATTTTGTTATTTATCTATTTCAGTGGCTTGCTTTTTTTCAAAATTTAATGCAAGTGTAATTTCATGTGAACCGGTATTGAACTTTTGGAAACGCTGGAAAGACACATCATAACTGTAATACACATTAAAATTCGACAATCTTGCGCCCAGCAGAACGCCCAAAGCCCCGAGGGTACGGTAAGAAACGCCCGTGATTAATTGTTCATCCAGAAAGCTGGCTTTTAAATTAATATCCACTTGCGAAGGAAAATCCTTGATTTTGCGCGCCATCACTGAAGGTTCTAAAGAGAAACCCAAACCGCTAATGTTTCTGAACTCATGTCCCAAAAAGAAAGCATAATATTGCCCTGCTTGATTGGTATTATCCACTACGCCGTCCAGCCTTTCCTGAATAAGATTGGTAAAAGACAAACCGATACGCGTGATATTATTGGGGTCTTGACCTATTGGGCGATTCATAATCTGTCCGAACACTCCAACAGAAGCGTCAAAATTGCGTACTCCCTCGAGGTTTTCATCCACCAAATTATCACCTGGCTGATAGAAATTGCTGCCGGTCACCGTATTATCGAGCGTTGTTTGCTGGTAAGCTGCCGAAAAGCCTGCCGATAGTTTCAATTTGCTATCCGCATTATTCAAAAAGTGAAAAGCCCAGTTTAACTGTCCTTTCATGCGGCTCATCTGAGCGGCGGTTTCACTAAATACGCCCACGCCCACGCCAAAAGTTTTGGCAATCGGGCCATTGAATTGGGCTCCGAAACTCTGCGGTGCATCGGGGAAGCCTGTCCATTGTGCACGTGCATTAAATTGTACCTGAAAATTGCCGTTAAAGCCTGCTGCCGCTGGATTAAGTAAAATGGGCGAAATATGATAATGCGTAAAAATGGCTTCATCCTGTGCTTTCGCCATAGAAAGGATGACCAGAAAAGGTATGAGTAGAAGTAATTTTTTCATATCGGATCGGTTGATGGTTATGAACAATAGGAATAAGGTGCGCCGATATTGCTTAGTATCGGCACACCAGATATGACATTTTATTTTTCTCTCAGGATCGTCAGCGAGCCTTTGCGTTGTACGAGTTTGCCATCTACATCTGTAAATTCTATTACGTAATAGTAAGGTCCGCCCGGCAGCAAGTCACCCTTTTGCGTAGTGCCACGCCAAGAATTGTCATAATTGTCGGTTTCAAAAACCAATTGTCCTGAACGATTATATATTTCCAAGTGATTATCAGGAAAATCTTCGATACAATTGATTCTGAATTCGTCGTTCAAGCCGTCACCACCATCGGTATTGGGCGTCAAGATGACGCTGGTTTCGATACAAGGATAACGATCATCATCCACCAATGCGCGAGTCATTTGAGTAGAGCAGCCACGGCTATCTGTCACATTTACGAAATAAGTGCCGGGGCAAAGATCGGTGATGGTCTGTTTGTTTTGATTCGGGAACGAATTCCACTGGAAAGTATAAGGAGCACTGCCGCCTTCTACTATTGCAGTAGCCGTACCGTTACATCCATCCGAAGCCGCTTGAGTCTCTACTTTCACTTGGACCGGTTTTGGCTCAGCCAATGTAAAGGAAGTTGTAACCGTGCAGTTATTAGCATCGGTAGCAGATACGGTGTAAGTTCCTGGCGCTAAGAATGAGATCCGCGGGCCAGTGGCCGCATTACCCCAAGCAAATGAGAAAGGTTTGTTTACTGCGCCACCCAAAGCACTCACGATAATCTCGCCATCTTTATTGCCTGGGCAGGATACTTCTCTAATATTAGCACTAATTTTAATCGTATCTGGCGGAGTTACGACCACTTGCTTGCTCACTTTACAGCCGATTCCATCGGTTACGATAACTTCATAAGCACCTACGCTCGCTCCATTCAACACCGGCGAGGTATTGCTCAAAACCGTCGTACCGCGTTTCCACTGATATGTGTAGTTGCCATTGCCGCTTTTGCCTGTCGCTTCAATAATACCATCTGAGGCGTTCGGACAGCTTACATCAAATCCATTATAATCAGAAATAACTTCTACATCTGCGGTCAAATTAGAGGTAGAGCCTACGGTGAATTGGCGAACCAATACATTACCCGATTGTTCCGTTACCCTTGCAGTATATACCCCTGGAGGCACATTTACTAAGCTATCAACCGAAGAAACTACTTCGCCATTCCCATTGCGCCAGGTATAAGTATAAGGCATCGAACCGCCGCTAATACTCAATTTCACTTTGCCATCGCTATCTTGTGGGCATTTCGCATTCGTCACCTGACCGGCTACTTTGAAGCTATTAACCGTAACACCTGGGAAGGTTTGAATACAGCCCTTACCATCGCGTACCGTTGGCACGAATGTACCTTCGCAGAGGTTAATGATTTGCGTACCTGTGCCGGTATTTGGCGCGTTCCATTGCACCAAATAGTTCGGATCGCCGCCGGAAAGGGTGATGGTGATTCTACCTGTACAACCAGATTCCTCGGTATCGTGTACCACGCTGGTACTGGTGATTTGTATCGGGGCAGGTGCAAGGATCATTTCAGAGCCAGTGATAGATGCGCCAGCCCCATCGGTAATTGTAAAAACGATCGGCCCACTAGTAAGGTTGCTTCTACTTATGTTTCCATCAGCGCTTTGCGCCGTCGAACCGCCAGTGAATACAACCGTATAAGGCGCTCTGCCACCTTGTATCTTGAACGTTAAAGTGCCATCGTTGCCACCCGCGCAAGTCACATCCTTGATTTGAACATTACCGTAAGAAAGTGGAATTGACAATTCTGGTACAGTAAAACATCCATTTTGGGTACAACCCTTACTATCCGTGACCGTTACGCAGTATTGACCTGCCGCTAAACTAGAGATATTCGCGGTTGTAGCGCTATTGCTCCAAGCATAGGTATAGGCAGACTGCCCGCCACTTACAGCTAATGTAATAGAGCCATTAGTAACTCCAGCAGTAGCAGCAATAACAGTAGGCGTAATTACAATCGGGGAAGGCGCGCCCACTTCAAAACTATTGGAAAGCGTACAGCCTTTTGAATCAGTAACGGTTACTCCATATTGCCCGACCGGGAGATTATTTTGTGCTGCAACATTATCGGGTAGCGTCCCGCTCCAATTATAAGAATAAGGCCCTGTTCCGCCACTCACTGCCAATGAGATGCTACCTGTACTCGTAGAAACACAAGTTACATTTTTAACCGTTGGTGTCACGGTTAATGCAGCAGTAGGTTGCGAAACGATATAAGAACCCGTTGCGGTTTGGCTATTCCCAGTATCTGTAACCGTTACAGTGTAAGTTCCAGCCGCTATATTGGTCAAATCTTGCGTCGTAGCGCCATTGCTCCAGGCATAGCTGTAAGTTCCAGTACCACCTTTCGGTTTCAAATCAATCGCTCCGGTAGTTGTACCAAAGCAATTCACCGCAGTAATCGTTGGTGCGTCTAATGATAAAATGGCTTGGCCAATCGTCACAGTACCATTTTTTAAGTTAAAAGGCAATTGTTCGCCGTCTTTATCAGCTACTTCAATGCTCGTAGGAGTATTTGTAAAACTGATAGTGGTGGTTGTATTATTTGCCCCTATGGCAGTGAAGCAAAGCTGAAAGACTACCGAGCCATTGGGTTTAGTGACCGGCTGTAGTCCGGCCTCCGTCCAGGCAACCGTGATTATCCCTAATGGGGTTGGTTGTGGTGCATTGGGTAATCCGAAAATCACTTGTTCCGGTAGAGCTAAACCTTGGGTCGAAACAAAAGTCAGCATACTCGGATTATAGGAAACAGTAAAACTAAAACCCAGTATTTGAGTCATATTGTCCACCGTCACATCCACACATACTTGTTGGCCTTGTTGAACGGTTTTATCAGAAACAGACAGTTTGAAAGTTCCGCCTCCGCCACCACCAGAGCCAATGGTAATTGTGCCATTTTTAAAATCAAACAGCAAAATAGTGCCATCTGATTCCCGAACTTCGTAAGGCAATTGGTCATCGCTGAAGCTCACTGTTGCTGTTCCATTGGCCGCCAGTACGTTGAAACAAAGCTGGAAAAGCACCGCGCCATTACTTACAGTAGCCCCAAGCCCATTCGAGCTATCCCAGCCACAGACGATTCGACCGGGTTGGACGACACCTTCTCCCGGCGTAGTAATGGATTGGTCATTTAAGCCGGGTAAAGAGGCATTAAAATTACCAACGGATACAAATTGTAATTTCGCTGGGTCATAACGCAAATGGAATTGCCAGGAAATAATATCTGTAAAGCCTTGCGCTGTTACATCCACGCACACCTGCGTACCGCTTGTTGCGCTTTTATCGGTGATAGATAGCTTGAAGGGATCCGTATTTCCACCGCCGCCACCACCATTGCCATTAATCGTGATTGTACCATTCTTAAAAGTAAAATCCAGAATAGTACCATCCGATTCTCGAACTTCGTAAGGCAGTTGGTCATCGCTGAAACTAACAATCGTCGTTCCACCTGTACCAATGACATTAAAGCATACTTGAAACAATACTGCCCCAGTAGGAATCGTAACCGCATCACCAGTGGAGCTATCCCAGCCACAAACAATCCGCCCAGGCTGTACCACTCCTTCTCCAGGCGTGGTAATGGATTGGTCATTCAAACCTGGCAAGGCACTATTAAAATTGCCTACGGATACAAACTGTAATTTGGAAGGTTCGTACCTCAAGTGAAATTGCCAGGAAATAATATCTGTAAAGCCTTGCGCTGTTACGTCCACACACACCTGGGTGTTGGGATCAGCTGTTTTATCTGAAATAGATAATTTGAAAGGTAGCGGTCCACTTACGCCATTGATCGTAACAGTAGCAGGCTGGCTACTAAATTGTTTTGGATTCAAATCGGGATCAAAGACCTCGAAATTGGTCGGGCTATTGGTAAAGCTAATTGGAGTGGAAGCTACTCCTGGATTTTGCAATATCGTGAAACACACTTCAAAAAGCGTTGTTCCATTCGCTCTTGAAATACCGGAAACTGGAGGGTCATTGTACCAACTAATACCAATTTTATTGGCAGGAATTTGCCCTTCGCCAGGTTTTGCAATGCTAAAAACGGCAGGCAAGGTGACACCTTGTTGGGTATTAAATTGTAATACCGATGGATCAAAACTTAATGAAAAAGTAAAAGCCAACACATTGGTAAAATTGTTGACCTTAATCGGTACACATACTTGCTCTCCGGGATTTCCGCTTACATCGCCCGCCGTAAAAGTAACGGGTTGAGCAGCCAGATGGGTAAAACAGAACAGTAGTCCTGCTGTCAGGTATGTAATAATTCTATTCATCGCGCTCGGAATTTGGGACGTGAAAAAATTTAGCCTTTATCTTTATTGAAAAATCAGTTTTTGTGTGACTGTAAAATCGGTTCCAATTAGCGAATATTGATATGTGCCCGAAGCGGGAAACATATCTTTGGTCAAAGTCAAAATGTTCGTTCCACTTTGCAATGTACGTGGTGCTTCAAATACAGTTTGTCCTTGTACGTTGCTAATTACCAGGCGAGCGTTCGTCGCTTCTTTTACTTCAATGTGTATCTTAGTGAAATCGTGAAAGGGATTGGGAAAACTATTTTTTACTTGAATTTTATGGGGTGCACTATTATAAATAGATACGCTTGTAGCGCTTCCCATCACGGTGATAGCGCCATCGTGAAATGCAGCCTCGACTCGCTCACGGCCGCTTGCCACCTCTCGGCTGGCTACATCGTCGGTAAAACGGATAGGTGTTGTAGAATTGAGCGCACCAATAACGTCAAACTCTATGGAGAAAATGGTGGTGCTATCTGCCAGATTTTGTTCACGCAATTGTGCATCCACCCATATAAAAACCAATATACCACTCGAAACTTTTGTTTCGCCAAAAGCTTCCGTCAAGGCAGTTCCTTCAAATAGAAAATTTTTAGCATCTCTAAATTTCAAAATAGTAGAATCCCATACCATGGTGAATTGCGCACCAATAATATTTTGGAAGTTTGCCACCTTTACATCAGCCTTATAAATAGTATTAGGTTCTACCTTCTCGGTGGGAGCAATAATTGTAGGGAAATTTTGCGCTTGCAAGAAAAGCGCCATACATATAAATACAGCACAGGAAAGTCCAGCGCTTCCTAACTTTTTCATGGGATCAATGGTTAACTTGCCAAATTTGTCGCAAGATAATAAAAAAACTAAAACAAAGTCGATTTACAAGGCAAGTATTTTCAGGTATTAACAAAAAAAAAGAGGAGTGACTCCTCAAAAGAGTCACTCCCCATGTCTTATGTTGATTACTCAACTACAACCATCTTCTTAGTAGCAGTGAATTCGCCACTTTCGAGGGTGTAAGTAAGTACGCCGGTCGGCAGTTCGCTACGGTTCAGGGTGATTTGGTTATAACCCTTTGCATAGCTACCACGAATCAGCTTAATCGTTTTACCTGTTACATCACTGATGCTAATAGTCGCATCTGCTGC
>JANRME010000126.1:0-32736 GCA_033761835.1 Saprospiraceae bacterium | reverse complement strand
AGGATGTCTTTTGGACTCGCCGGGAACTTGATTCGCCCCGAAGTTCTTCTTGCCATGGGTGTATTTGTTTTAGTGGAGAAATAAAATTACATGACTTTGTAAAAATAGTAAAAACATGAATACTATAATACCTTATGCACTAGTTACTTTCCTAATAAATATTGATAGTATAGCTGCTGATAGTGTATTGATCTGCAAGATAATAACTTACAGAAGATAAGAATAAAATAAGATACCATAGTATCTGCATAAATTGTCTGTTTTAATAGTATCTTCGATTGGTTCAATTGATATTTGATATGAGATATGTTTTATTTATTGCCTTCCATTATTTAGCATTTGGAATAGCAGCACAAGATACCGCTGCACTCAAAGCCGCATTGCTGGGGCGCTGGGAAGTAGTAGAATACGCAGAACAAGGAATCCAGGTCAATAAAAAGGAAAATGCCTTACCTCAAGCAATGGCTGTTTATCAACACGTAAACAAGCAGCGTGCTTTGATATATTATGGCTACGATGAAGAATTGGGGGAGCGACGCACCCGCGCTTATGAGCGTTGGCAGGAGCGCGACAGCACCCATGAAATAAATCGCCTCATCCAAGTGATTGCGATGCCCTACTATGCCGTGTTTTTTGCCGATAGCACCTTAGCACTTTATAATAAAGACTTGACTTCCAATATCATACAGTTTCCAGAATCGAGACGCTATGTATTTTCGCCCGGTACAATGAGTATAGACATTGCTTTGCCCGGTGGTTATGGCATCCAATGGCAGGCACAGGTGCTGGAATTGACAGCAGGGCGTATGGTTTTATTTTTGCCGGAGGAAGCGGAGTTGGTCGTATTGATAAAAAGAGATTTTAGCTTGCCGTAGAATTATTTATTTTTGGAGTTCATTTTTGCAAAAAACCTAAGTGATCGCATGAAACATATCATTTCGTTTCTTTCTGTTATTTGCTTTTTAGAAAGCATATTTGCACAAGAATCTTATTTCCAGCAGGAAGTCAATTACACGATTAATGTAACGCTCAACGACCGCAATCATACGCTCATCGGCACGATTGAGATGGAATATATCAACCACTCGCCCGATGCGCTGGATTCTATTTATATTCACCTCTGGGGCAATGCTTATCAAAGTCGAAATACTGCCTTTGCGCGGCAGCAGTTGCGCACGGGTAGCACCGAATTTTATTTTACGAAAAATGAAAACCTGGGCGGCTTTTCTGAAATAAACTTTACCGTGGATGGACAGAACGCAATCCTGGAATTGCAAAAGGATAATCCTGATATCGCCATTTTGCGCTTGCCGCAAACTTTGACAAGTGGTGGAAAAATAAAAATTGCTACGCCTTTTACTTTGAAAATTCCAGCTTCGTTCTCACGCTTGGGTCACGTCGGGCAATCCTATCAAATAACCCAATGGTTCCCGAAGCCCGCAGTGTATGATCGCGAAGGCTGGCATCCGATGCCTTATTTGGAGTTAGGCGAATTTTATTCGGAATTTGGTTCTTTTGATGTAAGTATAACATTACCAGAAAATTATATAATTGGAGCAACCGGTATATTACAAACCGAAAGTGAAAAAGCGTTTTTGCAAAAAAAAGTAGAAGAATCAAGTGAAGCTTTGCAAAAACCAATTGTAAAAAATGCAGAAACCGATACGGTTGAATCTGATTTCCCGCGCTCCAGCGAAACGATGAAAACCATTCGCTATACGGCTGAGAACGTGCACGATTTTGCTTGGTTTGCTGACAAACGCTTTTATGTGCTAAAAGATCAGGTAACATTCGCTTCTGGCCGCATAGTCGATACCTGGGTCATGTTTACTGATTTTGAGCGCAATTTGTGGAAAGACGCAATTAATTATGTCAATCGTTCGGTCAAATTTTATTCTGATCTCGTTGGTGAGTATCCTTATCCGCAGGCGACCGCAATTCAAAGCGAGCTCAGTGCAGGCATTGGCATGGAATATCCGATGATTACGATTATCGGGCCTTCGGATACCCCAAAAGATTTGGACATTGTCATCACGCACGAAGTCGGCCACAATTGGTTCTATGGCATCCTTGGCAGCAATGAGCGCGACCACGCCTGGATAGATGAAGGTATTAATTCATATTATGAAAAACGCTATACTGAAAAATATTACCAAAGCCCCGGTTTTGCTGATATATTACCAGAGTTTGTCATGCGTGGATCTGATTTGAGTATCTCCGAATTGGCTTACCTATGGCAGGCGCGCCGTGACCTCGACCAAGCGCCAGAGACCACTTCGGACGAATTTACGCGCATCAATTACCTTTTAGGTGCTTATGAAAAACCAGCGATGGCGTTGAATTATCTAGAAAAATATGTAGGCGAACTCAATTTCGACGGGGCAATGCAATCATATTACGAGCAATGGAAATTTAAACATCCACAACCAGCCGATTTTCGGGCAATCTTGGAAAAAGAGACGGGTTTAAATTTGACTTGGCTGTTTGATGGATTATTATATTCCAATGCAAAACAGGATTATAAAATCGAAGGATTACATGAAAGCGACACCGGCTATAGAGTCATGGTGAAAAATATAAGCGACATCGCAGGGCCTTTTACATTGGATGGAATCGTGGATGATAAAGTTGCGTTCAGCAAGTGGTACGATGGCTTTACTGGCGAAAAAGTATTGGAATTTCCTTATCAAGGTGTTGAAAAAATTACATTAGATGCAGCGCATATTACATTGGATGTAAATAGAAAGAATAATCATATCAGTGCAAAGGGCAGTAAAATAGAGCCTCTGCAAATCCGCTTCCTTCCAGGGCCGGAGAACGACAAACAGACCCAATTATACTGGTTTCCGGCGATGGCTTGGAACAATTATGATAAATTCATGTTGGGTTTAGCTTTGTATAATACAACTGTGCCTTTTAAAAAATTCGATTTTACGATCATCCCATTGTATTCTTTTGGCACGAAAGATGTAATAGGATTAGCAAACTTTAATTATACCATTTTTCCTAAAACGCAGGCGATCCAATCCATTACATTTGATTTTGGCATTAAAAGTTTTCATCATAATCGCCGCCCGACGGATGATTATGATTTGCAATATGCCCGATTTACACCTGCTATAAAAGTGGAATTAGGCAAAAAGCCTTCGAGCAATTTTTATCAAACCCTGCAGCTGCGCAGCCTTTGGGTCAATCAGGAATTCGCGCAATTCAGTCCGACTTTTGGGAATTATCTTGGCAATGAATGGGAGGATAATTTTATTCACGAGCTGAGTTATTATGCTGAAAATCGCCGCGCGCTTGATCCCCAAAGCTTTTATCTGGCAATCGAACAGCAATCATATAATGATTTTTTAGGAAATCAAAACTATTTAAAAGCTTCTCTGGAAGTAAAACAAACCTTTAATTACGCTCCCAAAAAAGGATTGGATATTCGTGTTTTTGCAGGTGGATTCTTGACCAATACCCGCCGAAATGCAGGCGCAATCTTGCCTGCAGCCTTTAATATGACCTCGCAAGGTTATAATGATTATCGTTATGATGATTTTTATTTTGGAAGAAACGAGGATGACGGCATCTGGTCGCAACAAGTGACCATCCGCGACGGCGGTTTTAAAAATGCGATTGGCACAGGATTTAGTTTGGGGCGAAGTAATAATTTTATAGTGGCGTTGAATATGAAGGCCGATCTGCCCAATGGTTTGCCATTCAATCTGCCGCTCAAGCCTTATTTTGATATTGGTTATTTTGATAATGCGATGCCTACGGGCGAAGACGATACTTTTCAAGATCAATTGCTCTGGAGTGGCGGCATTGCTTTAGAATTTGTAAAAGACATGGTCGGGATTTATTTCCCATTAATCAATTCCAAAAATATCGATGATCGCTACGCCGAGCGCGGTAGCTATTGGAATCGCATCGCTTTTACACTCGATTTGCGCAAGCTGAATCCGAAGGAATTATTGAAAAAAGTGGAGTTTTAAATTTTACTAATTTATAAAAAAAACATCACATTAAAAATTAATCTAATTTTTATTTTTTAACACGTAAATTGCTGTTTGTAAAGCAATTATAATTTTGCTTTAAATTTTATATGATTTTAGTGCGCAGAATTCTAAGCTAAAAGTAAATAAGCAATAAATAAAATGATCGCTGCTGATATGCCTAGCACCAGCGTGCCAAAACTCAAGAGTCGATAGCCGGTTTTGACATCCATGCCCGACATTTGCGTGACCACCCAGAAAAAGCTGTCATTCGCGTGCGACACCATCGCCGAACCCGCGCCAATAGCGATGACTACGATTGCTTTTTCCAATTCGCTATCAAAACCAAGCGAACCCATCATGGGCAACATAATAGATGCCGTAGTGATCAAAGCCACGGTAGAAGAGCCTTGCGCCGTTTTGATGGCAGTTGAAATCAGAAATGGAAGCCAAATACTCAGATTAATGCTTGATAGAGTAGCGCCTAATAAATCGGCAATGCCTGAATTTTGTAGCATCTTGCCAAAAATCCCACCCGCGCCGGTAATTAAAATAATAGAAGCCGCATCTTTCATCGCATTTCCGACCCAACCCGTGGTGGAAAGCATATCATAATCAAACTTTTTTGGTAATAAAAATGCTAAAAACATACCGATAAGTAGCGCCATTACTGGCTCTCCGATAAATGAAATGAATGTAATAAAAATATTATCATTTGCGCCTCTTGTGGTAATAATGGATTTTAATACAATCAAAATAATCGGCACAATGATAGGCAATGAAGATTTGAAGGCGCCAGGGGCATCCTGTAAACGTTGATCGATGTCGGATTCGTCCAAATCAGGATTGGGGTCTATAAAAGTTTTACTGGCATATTTATTCGCAAAAATCAAGGCCGGTATCACGGATAAAGCGCTGATCGGAATACCTATCAATAATACTAATCCCAAGTCCGCTCCTAGAATCCCCGCCGCCGCAATCGGGCCGGGCGTAGGCGGCACCATTGTATGCGAAGCGATCAAGCCAAGCGCTAAAGCAATAGCCGAGCTTGCCAATGTAATACCCGCTTTTTTAGAAAGCCCTTTATTGAGCGCTGATACCAAAAGGAAACCGCTATCCGCGAAAACAGGAATAGACACAATGTACCCGATAATGCCCATCGCAGTAGGGACGCGCTTTTTGCCGGTCAATCGCAGCACTTTTTCTGCCAAAGCGTAGGCCCCACCTGAGTTTTCTAAAAAAACACCAATGATAATACCCAAAACAATAATCAAGCCTATTTTTCCAAGTGTCTCGCCAAAGCCTGTATTAATGGATGTAATAATTTCTTTAAATGGCATCCCTGCGCAAAATCCATATAATATAGCAACTAAAAATAATGCGATAAATGGATGCACTTTCAGGCGCACCGTGAGCAGGATAATCAAAACAATGCTGAGGAGTAGGTAAAGTATTATCATTGTAATATAATATCATAGATATGGCACATTTTTAAAATGCGCCATATCCCGTTTAATGTAAATCTCTGGTGACTTCTGCGCCGGATTTCCCAACTAAAATATCAAGATCAGCACCCAAATCCGCTTGTTGCACATGATCTAAGTAAAGTCGCACGTAACCCCTATCCGCTAAGGGTTCGGGCGCTACCCAGGCTGCTTTTCTTTTATTTAATTCTGCTTCTGTTATATCCAAATGTAATTTCCGATTGGGTACATCCAATTCGATCATATCGCCATTTTGGACCAGCGCCAGCGTACCGCCAATCGAGGATTCAGGTGAAACGTGCAGCACCACCGTGCCATAAGCCGTGCCGCTCATGCGTCCGTCGGAAATGCGCACCATATCTTTCACACCTTGAAGGATCAATTTTTCTGGCAAATCCACATTGCCCACTTCCGGCATTCCGGGATAACCCTTTGGCCCAACGCCTTTCAGCACAATAACGCAAGAAGCATCAATATCCAGATTGGGATCATCGATTCTTTCGTGATAATCTTCTATGCTTTCAAAAACGACCGCCCGGCCGCGATGCTGCATCAATTCTGGTGTTGCCGCTGAAGGCTTAATCACTGCGCCATTTTCGCAAAGATTTCCTTTCAGTACAGCGATTCCGGCTTCTTTTTTCAAAGGCGATTCAATAGGTGTAATTACTTCCGGATTATAACATTCTGCATGGGCATTATTATCTCCAAGCGATTTTCCATTTACCGTTATTACATTTTGATGTAATAAACTACTCAATTCTTTCAATACAACCGGCAAACCGCCAGCATAATAATAATCTTCCATTAAATATGTTCCAGAAGGCTTCAGATTCACCAATAAAGGAACTTTGCTGCCAATGGTATCAAAATCTTCCAAGGTTAAATCCACGCCGATTCTGCCTGCAATGGCAAGTAAATGAATAATCAAATTTGTGGAGCCGCCGACCGCCGCATTCACCACAATCGCATTCTCAAAAGCTTGTCGCGTAAGGATTTGAGACAATTTGAGGTCTTCGCGCACCATCTCTACAATTCTTCTGCCAGAGAGCTGTGCCAACACTTTTTTTCTCGTGTCCACCGCCGGAATTGCTGACATCCCCGGCAGCGTAAGCCCCAAAGCTTCGACCATTGTTGCCATTGTAGAAGCCGTGCCCATTGTATTGCAATGCCCGTTACTGCGGGCCGCGCAAGCTTCCGCTTCCAAAATATCCGCATCACTTAGGATGCCTTTTTTCTGTTGTTCTTTAATCAGCCAAGTATAAGAACCGGAACCGATTTGCTCGCCTCGGAATCGTCCGTTGAGCATAGGACCACCGGGCACCACAATCGTAGGCAAATCCACACTGCAAGCGCCCATTACCGTGGAAGGCGTCGTTTTATCGCAGCCTGTCAATAATACGATTCCATCCAAAGGATTGGCCCGGATCGATTCTTCCACGTCCATACTTGCGAGATTGCGAAAGAGCATGGTGGTAGGCCGCATAATGGTTTCACCCAAAGACATGACAGGAAATTCTAATGGGAATCCGCCAGCTTCCAGTACGCCTTTTTTTACAAATGCAGCAAAATCGCGCAAATGCCCATTGCAGGGGGTCAATTCTGACCAGGTATTGCAAATGCCAATCACCGGCCGCCCTTGAAAATGATCGTCGGGATAGCCCTGATTTTTGATCCAGGAGCGATGCACAAATCCCATTTTGCCGGAAAGGCCAAACCAATCCTGGCTTCTTAGTTTTTTTTCGTCTTTCACGTAATTTCGTTTTTCTTGAAACCTGCTTTAAAATTAGGAATTCATTTGAAAAAACAATCGATTGAATAAATTTTTTATTAATTCCCATTTACCATTACTAAATGATTCACGAATCTTCTCTAAAATTAAATATAAAAAATTCTTAATATATAAATTTTATTCGAAAGGATTCTTCTACAAAACCTTTGAACATTGCCCGCCAATTCTCTATTTTCGCCAAAAATCATTTGGAATGAAGAAGTTTAGCGCCGATCTTGTATTTACAGTTGCAAATGAGCCAATTATAAATGGCGTAGTTATCACCGATGATGAGGGGAAAATTCTACAAATTGATAGCCGAGCTAATCACGATCCTTCGAGTGTTGACATTCGCAAGGGTGTCATTGTGCCGGGTTTTGTAAATACGCATTGTCATTTGGAGTTATCGCACATGAAAGGCAAGGCAGATACGGGCACGGGCTTGTTGCCATTCCTGAAAACGGTGGTCAATTTCCGCGATATTTCGATGGAAGAAATTCTGGATGCTATCGCCAAAGCCGATCAGGAAATGTACGATGGCGGCATCGTGGCAGTCGGCGATATTTCTAATAAAATAGATACGGCGGCGCAAAAAGATAAAAGCAAAATTCGCTATTATACTTTTGTGGAAATGTTCGACTTTTTCCAGGATAGCTGGACGGAGAAGAGTTTTAATGAGTATAAAGCGGTATATGATGGTCAGAGCACAGCGCATGGCAATCGCAAGAGTTGCGTGCCACATTCGCCTTATACGGTGACACCGGGCTTGTTCCAGCGCATCCGCGAAGTGAACGAAGATGAAGCAACGATCAGCATTCATAATCAAGAAACCGCGCATGAAGATGCTTTTTTCCAGAACAAAACAGGCGATTTTTTAGAATTTTATCATTCTTTTGGCTTCCCGATTGAGCATTTTCAGCCGACCGGTAAGAATTCGATTTATTATGCTTTGCAATATTTGAATCCGAAAAACCGGAATTTATTTGTCCATAATACCATGACGCCTCCCGTCGATATTCAGGCTGCACAAGGCTGGAGCGACCGTGTTTACTGGGCTACCTGCGCCAACGCCAATTTGTATATTGAAAATCGGATGCCATTTTACAAGCATTTTATAGATAATAATGCACGCCTAACCATCGGCTCGGATAGTCTCACTTCCAATTGGCAGCTTTCGGTGCTGGAAGAAATGAAAACCATCGCTCGATTCCAATCTTATGTGCCTTTTGAAACGATGCTTCGCTGGGCTACGCTGAATGGCGCACAGGCATTGGGCTTCGAGGCAGATTTTGGCAGTATCGAAATTGGCAAAAAGCCGGGATTAAATTTATTGAATTTGGGTTCAGACCTCAAACTAAGCGCCGATATTAAAGTACAAAGGCTGATTTAAATCAATTAATTGAGCACAATTTTTCCCGTCCAAATGCCTTCAGCAGAAGTGATCTTCACTACATAAAGCCCTCGGGCGAGATGCTGCAGGTCAACTATCGGTGTTGTAGTACTTAGCTTTTTTATCAGATGTGTTTTGCCACTCAAATCAACGATTTGCAGCAACGCATTACTTGGAATGTTGTCCAATGTAAGTAAGCCATCCGTTGGATTGGGAAAGGCCTTCACGTCCAATGATTGATTGGCAATATCAGATGTACCGACCAAAATTTTGAAATTTTCAAAGAAAATAATGGCAAAAATCGCAGCAGGCCCAATGCATTCTCGATGATCGAGATCAGGACTAAGGTCGAACGCCTGTATATCTAATGCACCATTTTGTTGCATAATCGAGTCTGCAACAATACTATTGATAAATTTCACTCGGTCGTCACCGGAGCAATAAAACAATCGTGTAGGAGCTTTGGGCGCCCAGTTATAAGTGTCATTTTCGCGCAGCGCCACATTCAGTGGGTGCAGGCTATCATTCACAAATGCTATTAAAACACTATCTTGAAACATCAATTTAGGTAAATCTTTGCCAAAGTCATCGCGTAATTGAAACAATAACAAGGTATCCATTTCAAAAAAACCAATTTCTTCATTGAAAAAACGCTCCATCGGTTCTATAAACTGAGGCTTAAAAACCTGTATTAAACTATCATACCACTGGTAAACGTAATTGTAAGAAAGCATCTGATATGCTACAAACCCTGGGAAAGGATACGACTCATCACTTAGGATTAAATCGCGCATTACCCCGGAAAGGCTGTATGGCCCCGACATATGGGCAGCCGCTGTAACTGTAAAAATATCTGCAAAATTGGTTTCGATCTCTTGATGCAATGCCATTGCACTATGCCCGCCTTGTGAGTAACCGGCAATAAATAACTGATCGTTGAGCTGAATGTTATTTTGAATAGCAAATTCCTGAGCAGCAAAAATCATATCGAGCGCAGCAGAAGCCTCACTTGCAGCGTGCAAATAAGGGTGAAAGCCACGAGAATCGCCAACTCCCAGTAAATCGGGAGCAATGACTACATAACCCAAGCTTCCGGCAATGGCGGCAGCTTCCCAAGCATCCATCAAATTGGAAGGTACATCAAAACGGTTGTCAATTGTGCCGCGTTGAAAAACCAATTTGGGGAAAATGCCTCCTGGTAAATTCGGCACAACCAATAGCCCTGATGCAGTATCTAAAGCACCTTGCACATCTGTAGTAGTATATTGAAGCTTAAATAATTGAATCCCATATTGCGCCTTAATTACCCCTCCGAGCAATTCTTCCACTTCTACAGGAGAAAGCGAACCTTTTGAAATGCTATTAATAAGCGTTTGCGACCAGCAAAGAGAATAAGATAATAACAGCACAAATAGAGAGGGAAAGAGTAGTTGTCTTTTCATACAAATATTAGCTTTTTAGAGCTAATATAATCAAAGACAATAGATAATTAAGCGATAGCAATGGATTCTTTTTCACTTTATAATTGGATTAAATACAATTCATTTGGTTAGTTATACTCTGCCTCAAAGCCGAACGGTTAATTTGATGTTAAAAATAGCGTACAGAACTTTTTACTTATTACAAATAATCTTTATTTCAAATTATAAATATTCCCTCAGAGGCTTATTCCAAATATCTTTCCGAAATCTTCATTATTTGCCATTAAAAAATCTTTCATTAATTTTTAGTTAAGGGTGTGACTTTTGGAATCTTTTTTAGTCAAAATCAGTAGAAATAAATAAAAAGTTCTATTCCCATGAACAACTTAATCGCCACCCTCGACGTGAAGCGGGTGCTGCAAGGCTTGTATGCTATACAGCACGCGCTACATACTATGAGAAAACGCTGGGGAGCATTCCTCCGCAAGTATCCTTTCGTACTGTGGTTGCTGAAAGCGCTTGGCTTGGTTGCACTGGTCGGCGCGATGGCAGTCACGGGTTTCCTGATGAGTATTCGTTATGGCGCTTTTGGTCCATTGCCCAGCAAGGCAGATTTGGAACAAATTTCCAATCCTTTAGCCGCAGATGTTTTGGCTGAAGACGGCACATTGCTGGGGCGTTATTTTTTTGAACATCGGAGCAACGTGCGCTACCGAAATATCTCACCGCATTTTGTAAATGCTTTGGTTGCAACTGAAGATGCCCGCTATTTTCAGCACAATGGCGTGGATTTGCGTGCCTGGGCGCGTGTAGGCTACAAAACGATCCTGAAAAAAGATGAATCTGCCGGTGGTGGGAGTACGATTACGCAGCAATTGTCCAAAAACCTCTATCCTCGCCGAGATTATGGCAAATATTCGCTGGTTATCAACAAATTGAAAGAGGTTTTTATCGCTATGCGCCTGGAAAATCTGTACAGCAAAGAAGAAATTCTGGAAATGTACCTGAATACCGTGCCTTTTAGCGAAAATACCTACGGTATCAAAGTGGCCTCGCAGCGTTTTTTTGGTGTGACTCCGGATAGTTTGAATGCGGAGCAATCGGCAGTATTGGTAGCGATGCTGAAAGCAACAACGACGTATAGTCCTGTTGCCAATCCTGAAAAATCATTGGAGCGCCGCAATTTGGTGCTTGGTCAGATGGAGAAATACGGCTACTTAAGTGAAAATGAAATGGATTCTTTGCAAAAATTGCCTTTAAATCTACGTTACAGCCCCTTGAACCATAACGAAGGCGTGGCGACGCATTTCCGCGAACATTTGCGCCTGGAACTGAAGAAAATTCTGGAAGACTATCGCAAGCCGAATGGCATGGCTTATAATATTTACACCGACGGTTTGAAAATTTATACGACGATTGACCCAAAAATGCAGCGCTACGCCGAGCAAGCGATGCAAGAACACATGAAGCAATTGCAAAAAGATTTTTATAAGCACCTCAACGGTGCGCCAGCCTGGGAAAGCGACACTACTTTGATTTTGGCAATACACCAATCACCGCGCTATCGTCGAATGAAAGCAGAGGGCTTTTCCGCACAACAGATTGATTCTGTTATGAATGAACCAATTGAAATGCGGATATTTGATTGGGAAAAACGTGAGAAGAAAATGATGATGAGTCCTTTGGATTCTATCAAATATTATTTGTCTTTGTTAAATGCCGGATTTCTCGCGGTCGAGCCGCAAACGGGCGCCGTGAAAGCTTGGGTTGGTGGTATAGATCATAAATATTTCAAATACGATCACGTCAAGTCGCGCCGACAAGTCGGTTCTACGTTCAAACCGGTAGTTTATGCTACTGCGATTCAACGTGGCATCGCGCCTTGTAGTTATACGGGCAATATTTTGCGCACTTATCCTCAATATCAATATTGGACACCGAAAAATGCGGATAACAAATATGGTGGCTCTTACTCGATGGAAGGAGCGCTGATCAACTCGATCAACACCATTTCGGTGAACATGGCGGTTCGTTCCGGCTCCATCAATGTGGCGCAGATGGCTGAAGACCTTGGGATTAGCGATGATGTGCCGGGCGTGCCTGCCATTGCGTTGGGTGCACACGAGGCTTCGCTACTCGATATGGTAACGGTGTATAGTACTTTTGCAAATCGCGGTCAAAGGCCAGAATTGCGCTACATCCGTCGCATCGAAACCAACAGAGGGCGCGTAGTTTACCAAAACTGGATTGACACCAGCGAATGGAAGCGCCCTTTGACGGTGGATCAAGCAGATATGATGACGAAAATGCTACAGTCGGCTGTAAATAATGGTACCGGGCGCCGCTTACGCTATCGCTTCAATTTCACCAATGAAATTGCAGGTAAAACAGGAACAAGTCAAAACCATTCCGATGGTTGGTTCGTTGGTTACACACCTACCCTGGCGGCTGGTACGTGGGTTGGTGGCGAGTCGCCGGCGGTGCGTTTCCGCGATTTGAGCTTGGGTCAGGGTGCGAATATGGCTCTGCCGATTTATGCCTTGTTTTTACAAAAATTGCAAAAGGATAAAGATTACGAATCGTTGTTTGCTGCCAAATTCCCAGAACCGTCTGAAGAGGTGAAAGATGCGCTCAATTGTGCCAACGTTCGTTGGGGACAAGCGAAACAAGAAGATACAAACACAGACAACACTACTAAGGCAGCGACTGCAGTGGCTGGGAATGCTAGTACCGCCACTGTTGGTACTCAATAAATGATTTACTTGTGAAAATGAACTCGTGCAGCGTGAAAATCCCCAGTTTAGCAAGCGTTAAATAGTGTACAATACCCCTAGTCAGGCGGCTTACAAAGGTAAGTTCGCCTGATTTTTTATATAGGAATCAAAATTCGACGCAAAAAGACTATTAGGTTTTTGCTATATTTGGGAAGAAATCAGCAAACGAACATCCGTTTGCAACAATGACCAAATGGGTGAATATTAACCAAATTCTTTACTATTTACTGATATTCGTATTAGGCGTCGGCGTATTGCAAGCGCTTGGCATTGGATTTCTGTTTTTTTTCAAGCGCTCGGGCGAAAAGCGCGCAAATGCTTTTTACGGGTGGCTACTCATTACTTTTGGGTTAACTTTACTACATAATGTTTTCTTGATCAGTGGCTGGTTGGAACGATTTCCAATATTAAGTTATTTACCTTTTTATTATTCTTTAGCTTTTCCAACATTATTATTTTATTATGTAAAACTTAATTTATATCCAAAATATCATTTTATCTGGTCGGATGTAAAACATTTTATACTCCCAGTAGGGCAATTCTTGTTTTTCGTATTAGTGCTCACTACCGCCACCAATTATGCTTCACCCTTAAAACGCAATTTTTACAATCCCTTTTTTGGCGCATTTGAGCAATTACTTTATTTAATTACATTTTTTTTATACATGTATTTCTCTCGAAGATATATCGTTCAAAAAAGAAAAGAAGTGAATAACCGCGCCGAGTTGAGAAAAATTCTTTATTTGCGAATTTTAATTAGAGTTCTGTTTATTTTATTTTGCGTGCATACCGTTTTTGTGGTGGCCGACTTTATTTGCTATGAATTTTTTGACATCAATCTACGAACAGTGAAACCTTACGCGGCCTTAGGTGCATTGTCTTTTGCTGCTTTGCTCTTCTGGTTGGGTATTTATGGTTTCCAGGTATTGTTTTGGGGGAGGCAAGTGTTTGGGAGGTTTAAAGGGAAAGGTTAATGAGAAGATTGGGGATAGTGTAAAATCATCACGCTATCCCCAATAAAATATTACTTCGCCGCACGAATAGTGGTGCTTTCTTGAATCCAGCAACCCACGTAGAACGAGTCACCTTCTTTCAAATTTCGTTGAAAAATATCTTCCACAGTAGGCATATATTGCGCATAACGCCCGATCCATTTATTTGCTTCGCCAGCAAAATTGGAATCCACCCGCTTTGCTCTATTCCACATATCGATAGCTGGCCAAACCACAATCTGGCTATCCCAGCCACGGCCCGGGCCGCACAAAGGCCCACTCGATGCATATAAACGCCCAATCAAAATGTAAGGTTCGCCCCAATTGGGATTGGCTTCGGCAGCTTGTAGCGCGTACTGGCGTGCACGGGAAAAATTTTTTAAATGGGCATAATATATTTTAGAAACGAGTAATAAATATTTACCTTTCTTTATAATATCTTTTTCTTCATTAGCAGCTTTTTGAAAATTTTCGATAGCGCAAGTGTAATCGTTATTTTGCAAACAATTGCTGGCAATAGTAGCTGGTCCGGTAGATTCTATTTTACAATTTATATTACCAGCATTTACAACTGCTGTAAATTCAGGATCACCTTCCCCGCAGCCGCCCCAGCGCAACCAGGTATAAACATCTCGGGTTGCATCACAATCGGTAGGATTATCTAAGAAATCCTGATAATATTTGGCTTTGTAATAAGCACAATCATAAAACCCGCGTACCGTTTCAAAAGCCTCTAAGCGCGAAGGAACATACTGCTCCACAATACGCCAACGTTCGCATTCTTTATCTTTGCACTTGGCAAGCCCATTGGCTAAGGCATCGCGCACTATTTGCTGGTATTTCTGGGCTTCGGGTATCCCGATTTGGTTTTCAAAATATAAATCTACGAGCAGCGCCGTGAACGGATTGAGAATAAAATCGGCGGTTTTGACACCTTCTTTGTCCACCGTTTTTTTGAACAAATTATAGATTTCGAGTTTGGATGCGCGGTTCGGGTATTTGTAGTATAAATCAAATGCTTTGCGCGAAGAAGCAAACATTCCCTCTGGGTAGCAGCGCTCCATTTCATCATAAAACATAAAAACCGTATCAATATAGCGATTAATCAGGTTAGAATCCTGCGTCTGCGTCATAAAATGCTCATAAAAACGAATTCCATCATCGAATACCGTACTGCGTTTGCCATCGGCGGCCGGAGCGACTGCGTACACTTTTTTCCAGTAAGAAAATGCGGTAGCCCAATCATTGACTTTCAAAAAATCGCGGTACAAAACATAGTCTTCCAGTGTTTGGTCAGGGTATGGTGCATCTGAAAATTTGGGACAAGAGCTAAGGCCTTCCTCAATTGGAATTGTCGGCTTTTGAGTAGTTGGCTGGGGTTCTGTTGAAGGCGGCACCACTTTTGGGGTACAACCAATAATTACACCCATTATAACAAAAAACCATAACAATATCCTGATATTCATATCTTTATATTTTTTAATTAAACCTATTTATCAACAAAATCAAAGAAGCTTCGCCCCTGATTTCGGAACGAAGCCTCTCTCTAAATTATTACAGGATTTACAAAATTACAATTGTCAACTATTTATTTACAAAAAACAATTAACAATCCTGGTTTATTAATTTTTAAAGCTCACCCGAACCGTCTCGCCGATCCAGCAACCCACTGTAGCAGAATCACCTGGATTCACTTTACGCATGAAACCCTCCTCGCGAGCCGGTTTAGCATCAGCGTATCTTCCAATTCGGTCGTTAGCATCACTTGCCACCTCGCTATCAATGGATTTTGCATAAGCATATTTCTCAATAGCTGCCAGAATTGCCAAACGACTATTCCAATCATCCCCACAGCTGCGGCTGGTACGAGCGTACATATCGCCAATCAGAATATAAGGTTTACCCCAACCTGATTTTAAGCTTGCAGCTTTACGCGCGTTTTCGCGGGCTGAGCTATACTGGTCGAATTGCCAAGTCTGAATATAAGCGACCGCGTAGTAAAATTGGGCTTTTTTGTCGTTGTCGGTTTCTTTGTCAATTGCTTCTTTATAACGAGCTACCGCTTCGGCATATTTGCCTTCCTGCTGTAGCTGTGACGCATCATAACCTGGATTGTTTTTGCGAAGTTCAGCTTCCAGTTGAGCATTAATTTCAGCAGCAAGCGATTCATATTTTGTACGAAGTTCTGCCAATGCTACATCGCTTGAATCACAACCCTGACTGCGCAATCTGGTATATACATATTTCACCACCTCAATGTCGTCGGGGTTTTCTTTGAAAGAAGGCAACAATTTCTTTTTGAAATATTCACAATCAAAAACATCATTAGCAATCGGCACAAGGCTATTTTCCATAGCAGCCAGGCCTTGTTTGTAATATGCGCCGTACTGTTTGTTGTTTTTCTCGTTGTGTTCCGCAATAGCAGTCAATTTTTCGGTCATCATTTCCACTTCTTCTTTCGTAACCTGCTTCTGCTGGAACAAATAAGTCATCAACTGCCCCATTGGGTCGAGTACGATGTATTCTGAAGCATTGCCGCCTTTTTCCACTGCTTTTTTGAAAGCTTCGTAAGTGTCTTTACTTATGCCATAACTTGGCAGGTAATAAAACATATCATAGGCTTTGCGACCAAGCAGAAATGCTTCGTTTTTATAGCACTGCATTTGCTCATCATACAAGCGCAAGGTCATATCGGCGTATTCTTTTTTCTTGGCAGCATCATTGGTTTTGTTGTGCAGCGCCATATAAAAGGTACGTCCATCCGTGAAATGCGTAGCTCTTTGCCCATCGGCAGCAGGCGCAGCATCATACACTTTTTTCCAATTGTCAAAAGCAATTTTAAGATTTTCTTCATCGAGCTGTTGAATATCAGCTACTTGTTTGTCTTTCAAGTATTGGCGGTAGATGGAATGCGCCCCTTCCAGGTCTTCTTTGTTAGGGAGGTTATTCCAAGTACCACACTGGGCATTTGCCGCTGTTACCAGCGATCCACTTAGCGTTGTTGCTATAAAAATACGGAACAAGACTTTCATACTTAATTAAATTTACGTTTAAAGAACCATGTATTATCGTTTAAAGTAAATCCTAAGGTCATTCGGACAAAGTTTTCCTTAATTGCATCAGTAATACCGAACTGGCCGGCTTCGATGCTTAAATTGATAAACGAAATCTGCTGTCGAGGCATGATAATTGGAAAACCGGCACCGATTGTGACGATGTATTCTTTTATTTGGTCATTATTAATGACACGAGGGTCTTTGGTGTAAATAAAACCCGCCCGATAACGCATCCTGCGAAGATAGCTATCGTAGGAATTATACTCAGGTATATATTCAAGCCCAAAAGCCAGTCGGCTGGCATCGGCCAAAGTTTCGGGCTTGGCTTCATTTTGATATTCGCTCCATTTACCCGTGCTATATTCAGCGCCGATTTTAAATTTGTTGAGTTGTTCATAAACAATGCCCGCCGTTAGTTGAGAAGGTAAAGTTCCTTTTCTTTTCGCGCCTACTTCATAAATCAGGGTATCCGTAGCGGTGTAAAAATTAGTACGGGTATAAAGTCGGCTGGTATTGGTATCAAAATTGCTCGAATTATTGCCATACACTCCAAGCGTCAGCCTTTTTGTAAAAAACTGGTTGCGATCTTTCTCACCAAACTCAAGTGTATATTGTAACCCAGCATTCCATATAAAGCCGCTTACGCTGATTTCATCTAAGAATTCAGTGCCATAAGCCAAATCTAAGCTATCAAATTCAATCCGACGACTATTAGACATTTTTCCAAAAAGATACCCCAAAGAGATACCTGCCGCTAAATTTTTGTACTTGATACCATTGCCCCAGAGGAAGCGGTAAGTGCCGCCATTACCTTTGAAAATATTGGTCGTTACTTCTATATCTTCCCCATAGTTTACATCGGCGCGAATGTCGTAAGCCACTGTGTGATAGGGTTGCAGAGAAAGGCTCATACCATAATTCCAGGGCGAAGTACGTTTATCAAGCACCTTGCTGATCGGGTTAATCAATGGGAAGCCTAAAGCCAAATAATTCAGATTACCGCTCCAAACCTTATCCGAGGCGCCGTTGCGGCCTTGCAGATCGGCGTATTTTGCAAAAAAACCGACTTCAAAGGCAGTAGATTGTAAAGAAGCAAGCGAAGCAGGGTTCTCTGTATTAAGATTATAAGGGTCTTGAAAACCAGCCGTGAGGCCACCCATTCCTGCCGCTGCCGCGTAATATTGATTGACAAAATCACCCAAACCAAACCGAGAATAGGGAGAATTGCCTTTGGGGCGAATATCCTCACTATTGGTTTGCCCTTGCACGATCCCAACAGAACCAACAACAATCATTAATACAAAAATCCTTCTCCTAAAGCTCCACATTATAGTTTAAAATTTTATTCAGACCCTGAAGGACTAAATTTAGATTTACAAATATCTGGCTTTTCAAATTTTTTACCAAAAAATCAGCGTCTCCGCCGGTTAAAATAACGTTAATACTTCCCCATTCGCTTCCACACCAATCAATAAATCCTTGAATTTCAAGCATTGTTCCCAATTGTGCCCCATTCCGCATCGCCGATTCTGTGCTGTAGCCGATGGTATTTTGGGTTTCGCCTATCTCCACCAAAGGTAATTTGGCGGTAAAATAATGCATTGCTTTCAAGCGCATTTCTAATCCTGGCGCGATATTTCCACCTAAATAAACGCCATCTGCGCTCAAAAATTCATACGTAATGCAAGTACCTGCGTCAACGATTAGGCAATTTTGGTCAGGAAACATACTGTAAGCACCTACCACTGCTGCCAAGCGATCTTTACCCAGGGTTTCCGGTGTTTTGTAGGCATTTTGAATGGGTAAGGGCGTATGAGCATTCAGTTCAATATAAAAAAAATGGCTGCTCAAAAAATTAGTTATTTCTTCAGGGACAGTCTTTCCCACATTACATAAGATGACGTTTTTGACCTTTTGGTTGGTTGTCAACAAAATTAATTCTTCCAACGACCACTTTTCCCATATCCATTTTTCCAGCAACCGTTCTTTTTCAAACAGCCCTAATTTGATGCGGGTGTTTCCTATGTCAATTGTCAGATTCATTTTTGATGTGCCAATGTGCTGATTTGCTGATATGCTAATTAGCAAATAAGCATATTGTTAATGCCTAAAATGTCTAATCCCTGTCATCACCATTGCCATCTCGTGCGCATCGCAATAATCAATGCTATCTTGGTCTTTCACTGAACCACCGGGCTGCGTTACCGCCGTAATTCCCGCATTATCAGCAATTTCCACACAATCAGGGAACGGAAAAAACGCATCCGAAGCCATCACTGCGCCATTTAGATCGAAACCAAACGCATTCGCTTTGGCAATCGCCTGTCGCAGCGCATCTACCCGCGACGGTTGACCGCAACCCATGCCAATCAATTGATGATTTTTAACTAAAGCTATTGCATTGGATTTCAGGTGCTTCACGCAAATATTGGCAAAAAGCAAGTCGCTGATTTCCTGCATCGTTGGTGCTTTTTTCGTCACCTGTTGCAAGTCAGCGGCCGTTTCAATTTTTAAATCGGTATCTTGTTCGACAACACCATTCAACAAACTGCGAAAACTGCGCGAACGTACGAAAAAGTCTTTGATTCTCAATAAAATGCGATTCTTTTTTGCGGTAAGCAATTCCAGCGCATCTTCCTTGAAATCTGGCGCAATCAATACTTCATAAAACAATTGATCAATTTCTTTAGCCGTTGCCAAATCCACCGGGCGATTGCAAACAAAAATGCCGCCAAACGCCGAGGTGTTATCGCATTCTAGTGCCGCGTTCCAAGCCTCTAGCAAAGTTGGCCGAGTCGCCACGCCGCAAGCATTGGTATGTTTCAGGATGGCAAAAGTAGGCGCTGCTTCGCGGAATTCACGCATCAATTGTACTGCCGCATCAATATCCACTAAGTTATTATAAGAAATCGCTTTGCCGCCGAGTTTATCAAATATTTTATCAAAATCGCCAAAGAAAACGCCATTTTGGTGCGGATTTTCGCCATAACGCAAAATATCGGAGCGGTGAATACTGTACTTAAAAGCCACGTCTGCTGTGCCTTCATTAAAATAATTAAAAATTGCAATATCATAATTGGAAGATACTTTAAAGGCCCGACGCGCCAACTCATGACGATCATTCAAGCTCGTAGAAGCGTGCTTTTCTTCTAATAATTTCAATAAAATCGGATATTCTTCTTTAGAAGGAATCACCACCACATCTTCAAAATTCTTAGCCGCCGCCCGAATCAAGGAAACCCCGCCGATGTCAATCTTTTCAATGATCTCCGCCTCGTCATCGGTCTCCGCCACCGTCTGTTCAAAAGGATATAAATCAACGATCACCAAGTCAATTTCCGGGATTTCATATTTCTTCAATTGCTCCTGATGCCCTTCCTCGCGCCGCGCCAGAATGCCGCCAAACACCTTTGGGTGCAAGGTTTTCACACGCCCATCGAGAATAGAAGGATACGAGGTTAAATCTTCGACCGATACCACCGGCACGCCTAATTTTTGAATATACGCCTGCGTACCGCCGGTAGAATAAATCGTGACGCTGAGTTCATGCAGTTTTTGGATAATCGGCTCCAAGCCATCTTTAGAAAAGACCGAAACCAGCGCCGAATGTATTTTTTTGGAAGCCATGCTAAATGGTGTTGTGGTGCGATTGTAGTTTGGTTCTATAGTGCGTTGGTGTTTTGGTTTTATAGTACCCCCGCACTAAAACACAATAACACCAAAACACCCTTAAAAAAAAGATGGGCAAAGGTAAAGATTCTGCCTGAAAACCAGAAAGGGAAAATGAGAAAAGGTGGAAAGTGCCGGGTGGCAACTCAACTATACCAGATCCTCATCGACTTGACTTTTTAATGTTTTGATTTCTTTATCCAAAATAGGCAAGTATTTTGTTGCTATCAACCAAATCACATCATCTGAAACACTGTCATATCCATGAACGATTCGATTGCGCGTATCCACTATCTTTCTTGAATCACTGATCAAAATATCAGGCTCTATTTTTAAAATTCTACTCATCGCTTATCCAATGATTTCGATATTTCTCTGAACCGCTCGTATCGTTTTTAAATCCTTTTCAAATTCAAAAAAATTTCGAGGATTGGGAAGAAAAGTTTCAATTTCCGCAATCGCTTTTTCAATATCCTCCAGCCACACCTTGATTTCTTCTTGCATAAACCAGCCTTTTTTTCTGATTCAACAAATGTTCAAATATCTTATTCCGAATAGCTTTTTGTTCCAATAAATCAATCTTTCTATTAAAAATGCTTTCCAATTCAAATTTTAAATCAAAATAATGCTCTGCATATTCAATTGGATCGGAGGAAGAAATGGAGACAATAAAATCAATATCGCTGGTGGAGCTGAAGCTATCCGTTAAAATAGAACCAAACACATACAATTCATCTACCTGATGGCCGGCACAGGCTTCGTTCAATTCTGCTCGATGCTGATCAATCAATTCCATATTGCATCATTTTTACATCCATTTAAACAATTTTCTTTACGTCTTTAGTTTCTGATATCCTTTTTATTTAATTGCTACCAATATCTGTAACCCCAGTATTACATTCTTGGGTTAATATACACAACTATCAAAAATCAGCTTATCATTCTTTAATGAGGCGCCATCATTCTGATCAAAATTGCCATCTCCATCCGTAAAATAGGCAAATCTGATGCCATATCAGGCATTTTTAATACCATAGGAGAGGCATTTTATCTTATAGCACCCTATTTTATTCTTATAGAAGGGTCGTAAAACGTTGTAACAGGCAATTTGAACGCTGTAGTACCCTAATATAACATTATAGCAGGGTAATTGAACGCTATAACACCCTATTTTAACGTTAAAACCGTAAAATTTTGTTTTAAAATACCCTCCTATAACGTTCTAATCGCCGTCTTGAAAACAAAAATTGCAGGTTTTAATACAAAATTCGACGAATTGAATATTAGAATCCATGTATTGAAAACAAAAATTGGTGCATTTAATACAAAATACGACGTTTTTAAAACAAAAATAGCCTATTTCAGTGTTGAAACAGGCTATTTTTATTTCAATAGACCATTCTCAATGATCAATGATAGATGGTAAATAATCAATATTCCATTACTTAATCTCCCCTTTCCATTCTGCTTCTACGATCTCCGGGCTGGAATGAAACATTTTCGCCACTTTGAGTTCGTAATTGCCCACTTGAATGGTTTGTCCTTCCAATGGAATTTGGTCGGAAACCGTGAGCAGCAAGCCGGATAGCGTTAGATAATCGCCCTGGGTGGGAAAGGGTTCGGGTAAGAATTCGTTGATTTCGTCAATCGGGTTTTGCGCAAAGATGCGGAAGGTTTGATCGCCTGTTTTCTCAACAATTGGCAATTCCTGGTCGTATTCATCCTGGATTTCGCCGACCAATTCTTCAATAATATCTTCCAGCGTGACGATGCCGACCATCCCGCCGAATTCATTCACGACTACTGCGAATTGCGAGCGTTCGCGCTGGAATTGTCGCAGCAAATTCATGATTTTTCGGCCCGTATTGACAAAAATAACCGGACGCAGCAGGTCTTCTAGTTTCTTTTCCGAATTCGCCATGCGCTCGGTGAGCAGGTCTTTGGTCATCACGATGCCGAGGATATTGTCAATCGTATCGCGATAAACCGGATAGCGCGAATAGCCTTCCTGCAAAGCGGTTTGGGTCGCTTCTTCGAGCGTGGTATCCGCGTCAAAGGCCACGATTTGCGTACGCGGACGCAGTACGTGCCGCACCAGACGATCATCAAAATCGAAGACATTTTGAATCAATTCGCGTTCGGAGGATTGAATCGCTCCACCTTCGGCGCTTTCGGCGATGATGAGTTTTAATTCTTCTTCTGAGTGAATTTCACCATGCGGAACAGGCTGAATACCAATAGATTTGAGTATAAAATTAGCGAAGCCATTTAACAACCAGATAAACGGCCGAAAGATCACATAAAAAAAACGCATCGGCGCGGCTACCCACAGCGTGGTACTGGTCGGAAAGCGAATAGCTAAGGATTTGGGTGCTAACTCCCCAAATACAATATGTAGCACCGTAATCAAGGCAAAGGATGTGGGTAAGGCAATTTGGTGCGCCAAGTCTTCATCCATCTCAAGTCCCAAACCGTGCATAATGGCAATAATGATGCGCGATACAACGCCTTCGCCAATCCAGCCCAAGCCAAGACTCGCCAGCGTAATACCCAATTGCGTCGCCGCCAGATAGGCATCCAGATGCCCAACGATGCTTTGTGCGATGCGCGTACTTAGGCTGTTACCGCCCTTCACCTGAAGCTGGGAAGCGCGCACTTTCACCATGGCGAACTCCGCAGCCACAAAAAATCCATTGAGGAAAACCAAAAAAATAGTAAGGAGAATATCAAATAGCATAATAAAAAAGTTGGTAAGCGTCCTATCGCTTTAAGTGGTAGGACGCTTTTATGCAAAGAAACGAGATTTTTTGGAAGATTTTTATAAACAGAAAAGCTGTGCTTAAAAAAGCGAGATATTTTTAAAGCCAACCTGACTTTTACGTCAACCGGCGGAAGCGAAAATGGTCTGATGACAGCGAGTCACCAAACCATTTGCTTTATTGTGTCAGGCTTCGTACAGCCCGTCTCGTATGATCAACATATCTTCGTCCTCTCCCCAATCCTCTTCTTCTTCGTGCATCCCGCTCGACCAGACCGAGCCGTCGAGTAGGGCGGACTTGTGTAATAATTGTTCAATCACTGACAGGAGTCCTTCATTTTCTAATTTCGATAATAATTCGATCGTGTGCAGCTTGCGCTCCAGAAAGGTTGCTTTCATAGTACGGCTGGTTTGAACAAATCTATGGTATTCGCATCAGAAATGCAAGCCAAGGAGGAGATTGTTTTCAAGAATTTTGGGATTATAATATTATTTATTGGAATATGATATTATAATTTTGTTGTTTTCTCTCGCCGCGCCTGGGTTGGGTGCTGCAATATCGAAGGAAATGGGTGGAGGAGTTTGTGGAGGTGTATGTGAAAACACTTCTGAGGAGCAAATGATTTAATTAAGGAATAATTATCTACATTTATAATTGATTATCAATGAATTGCCGTACAGCCAATTGCACTTTCTTTTTTACTTTTTTCCAAGTCATTTTCTTTAATGGTTCGGGATCTTTTTGCATTTCTGCATCTTCAAAATAAACTAAAGAACGCACTAAGTGTAAAATATCGTGTGAACTATATTTAGCTTTATAAAATGAAATCATTTCTGCTATGCTGTAGGAGTCCAGGAGTTCTGCAATATCCCAAAAATCCTTCTTGACGCCACGTCTAGCAATAGCACTCAATTTCATGGCTGCAATATCTGGTACGGAATCTGTTTTTACATCGCCGATGTAAAGAAATAGCATAGTTTCACTTTGCGACGCCAAAATTGTATCAGGAAAACGGGTTAGAATCTGATTATAAAGTGTTTCGGGATGGAAAGAATCATTGGTAAATAAATCAATGTCAATGCTTCGGCGATGCCCAAAGCGCAAAGACAGATTCGTACCGCCCACCAACGCAAACGAAGCCAATTCTGGCATAGCCATCAATGCTTTTAGTAAGTCCAGTGCGGCTCCTGTAACTGTCTGCGTTTGTAGCATTTAAATTGGGAGGGTTTTAAACTTAAATAAAAACAAAGAAAATTAAACACTTCTTTTTTTAGATAAGGCGAGCGAACAATTTCTTTTTTTATAACTTCCTTTCCATAAAATTTTAAAACTGCAATAAAATCATCCCAAAGCCCATAGTTCATAACTTTGTCAATAATAAAAAAACGATCTTTATCATAATCTAATGTATCATAATCTACATCCCAGAAAATGCGCCGAGAAATAGTTGGTTTTGCTATATCATCCATTCGATTGGCAATTATTATTTTCAAAAATAAGCCTTTTTGGCAACATTTTCAAGTGCTTTGTACAAGATATTGGTAGGCTTCAGCCGCTGAAGTAGAATGGTGTCTGAACCGTGATGCCCGTGATTGCTAGGATGCCCTTGATACCTGCCTCCCGCGACGAAACAATCAATCCCCATCACAAAAAATCACCGTTCCGACAAAAAAGGGTAAAAGTAAAAAGGGTTACTTGTCCTGGGCTAATCGGAAGCCGATATCGAGGTACAGAATGTCCGGATAATACCAGTAGCGATAAGCGACCCGGCAATCGCCATCGAAGCTGTGCCAGGAGCCTCCACGCAAAACGTGGTAGGTGCCAGTGCTGGGTCTGGTAGGGTTATTGCTACTTCCGCTTTCGGTATAGTATTTTTCGCCATACCAATCCCAACACCATTCCCATACATTGCCACTGAGGTCATACAAACCCAGCGCATTCGGTTTTTTTTTTGCCGCGGACTGGATGCGATTTTTAGAATTTATGATATACCAACCTAACTCATCTAAATCATTGCCGCCAGCATATTCATAATCTTTATCCTTTTCCAAGTTGCCACCGCGCGCGGTAAACTCCCACTCCGCTTCGGTCGGTAGTCGAAACCCATTGGCTTGCCAGTTAGCGCGTACCATATCGCTGCGTAGATTGTCATCATAAACCGGCTCTATGTTCATCTGCGCACTCAACCAGTTGGCATATTCAAGCGCATCGTACCAGCTTACATTAACAACAGGGTTATCGCCCCACCAGCCCCAGCTCAGGGTACTTTCTATTTTTTTATTGGTGGCAATTGTAAAGAGATTATATTGCCAGACAGTGGTCTCGGTTTTTGCTATTTGAAAAGAGTTAAGTGTAACTTGATGGGCAGGTTTTTCATCATCATTGCCATCATTACTTCCCATCATAAAAGTACCGCCTTCTACATTCACCATCTCCGGGTAGTAACGCTTTTGTAAGGTATCGTAATAAGTAAGATTCAAATTTTGGATGGTTTTTAGTAAAGCGAGACGCTCTGATAGATTAGGCTGGTTATTAAGCAATTGTAAAACCGAATCTGCTTTAGCAAACTGGTTGGTTTCGGTATAGAAAAAAGCAACTTCTTGCAATCTTTTGACGACTTCTTTTTGTTGGGCATTGAGTGCAAGCGCAATTATCACTTTTTCTCTGGCTGGGTCGTATTCTAGTTTTAAAATATGCTGGTCAATTTCTTTCAAAAATAAAGTAACGGTTTGAGCGGTAGCGGCTTGTAGCTGTTGGAGCGCGTCTTGGGCGGCTTTCTTCGTATCGTTGAGTTCTTTTACCCAATCATTCTGCGTTTGTTTAATAAGTGTAATCAAATCTTTTTGTGGCGCTCCGATGCAATACATTGCTGCAAAAAATTGATTAATGGCCTCGGGGTATTGTTTTGCTGCTCGCAATCTAAGTCCTTCGCGGCGCAAGCCCTCCCAGCAGTCTTTCTGGGCAGAGAGATTAGCTGTACTTAATATGCAGATCAAGAATAGTAAATAAAATAATTTCATAATCCGGGATTTTGAGGTTTCAAATTACAATTTTTTTAAAATAAAAACGTCCTGTGAATCAAATTCATAGGACGCTTAGGTAGTTTCGATTGGCACTCGGAGTTACTTGGAAGTCGTCGCTTCCGATTTTACTTGCCCTTTAAAACCAAGCGCCATGCGCATTTTATCATAAATCGCTGTGTTTTCATAAATCCCTGCAAACAACTCCGCACCAGGACCAAAGGCATACACAGGAATCAAAGCTGCGGTATGCTTATCCGTAGTGAAAGCACCCACAATCTCGCCCATTTTCGAGCCCGTATTGATAGCGTAGCCGCCAGTTTCGTGGTCAGCCGTAACAATCACAAGAGTTTCGCCATCTTCCTTGGCGTATTCGAGGATAGCCCCGATGGCGTTGTCGAATTCTATCGCCTCACTGATGATGTATTTTGAATCGTTGGCGTGGCCGCCCCAGTCAATTTGCGAACCTTCTATCATAAGGAAAAAGCCTTTGCTGCTGCGCTTTTCCAGAAAAATCGGCGCGAGTTTAGAAGCAGGCACGAGGTAATCACGTCCTTGGCTAAAAGGCAACGGCTCTGCATCGGCGGTGAAATAACCAAAGTTTTTGCTAAAATCTATGGTAACTTTTTGAAGGTCTTCTTTTAAAAAATCACTTATGCGATAACCTTTGGCTTCCAGTTCTTTATACAAATCGCGAGTGTCTTTTTCACGGCGATCAAAATATTTTTTACCGCCTCCAATAAAAAGGTCAATTTCGGTTTTGATAAAATCCTCGGCAATATCCTGCATATCTGCCCTCGACTTTACATGCGCGATGAAACACGCTGGCGTCGCATGGGTGATAGAAGAAGTAGCCACCAGCCCTGTTGCCAGTCCTCGATCTTCAGCTTCTTCAAGGATGGTTTTTACCGACATACTGTCTTGATTCACACCAATCGCGCCGTTGTAGGTTTTTACACCAGAAGCAAAAGCCGTAGCACCTGCCGCAGAATCGGTGATCAAATCATTGGAAGAGTAGGATTTATGCAGGCCAACAATTGGAAATTTTTCAAGATTGAGTCTATTGTCGTTAGAATACAGCGCGGCGCTGATTTGCGTCAAGCCCATGCCATCGCCAATCAACAAGATGACATTTTTAGGGTGCTTTTGAATTTTTGGCAAGTCTGCCCCCGTACCAGGAATCGGTTGCGGATATTGATTGCAAGACAAAAACACCGTAAAAAATGCAATGCCAAACAGAAGCTTTTTCATAATTGGAAATTATATCAATTGGGTTTTACAACAAAGCATACCTTTTGCCCGGAAGGGATTTGATGACACCTTTGAATTCAAGATTGAGCAACAAAGAAGCCATTTCGCTGCCGGACGCACTCGTTTCAATCATAAGCTTGTCAATACTGGCTTCGGATGTTTGTTCGAGCAAATTTACAATTATTTTTTCAGCGTCGCTCAGTTCTACAAAAAGTTGTTGCTGAATTTCTTTGCGAGCGTCCAATTCTTCCCAACGCAAGATATAAGCAATGTCATCAGCACTTTCCAAAAGCAAGGATTTGTGAGTTTTGATAAGATGGTTGCAGCCCTGCGATAATTTATCCTTCACGCGGCCGGGTACAGCAAAAACATCTTTATTGTATTCATTCGCCATGTGAGCCGTGATCATCGAACCGCCTTTGATGCCGGTTTCCACCACAATGAGCGCGTCGCAAAGCCCAGCAATGATGCGGTTGCGCATCGGAAAATTCTCTTTATCGGGTTTGGTATCGCTGGGATATTCGGTGATCAGACCGCCGTTTTGCATCATTTTTTCAGCAATATTTCGGTGCGAGGCAGGATAAATGGTATCAAGGCCATGCCCTAAAATCCCAATTGTCGGCATATTTAATTCAACACATTTTCGGTGCGCTGCAATGTCGATACCATAAGCCAAGCCACTGATGAGCAATACATCGTAAGGTTTCAAACCTTCTACAATTTCTTCGCAAAAAGCAACGCCCTGCGGACTTGGTTGCCGTGTGCCAACAATGCCAACGGTTCGATGCGCATTTAAATCCAGATTTCCTTTGCAGTACAACATTATCGGGCTATCGTGGTAATGGCGCAAACGCTCGGGATAATCTTCATCGAGGTAGAAAATGGGATTAATATTATTTTTTTCAATAAAATGAAGCTCAGATTCTGCTTCAGAAAGGAAATCGCGTTGCAAAACGCTCGCCGCTATGCGTTCGCCAATGCCAGGAATTTTGAGCAATTCGCGTTTTTTCGCAGCAAAAACAGCGTCCACGCTACCGCAATAACTGATAAGCGTTTTGGCAGTAACCGCACCAACCAAGGGAATGCGGGTAATCGCAATTTTGTACAGTAAATTATCCATGGTCTCATTTAGACGCGGATTTTATATAGAAGCAACAGTTTTTTTAGGAATTTTTTAGAATTACCTCATCTCCAAATCCCCAAGCCACCTAATCCCCAAATCTCCAAGTCCCCTTTCACTCCCGCCAATCCCACAGCACAATATTCCATTGCGCGCCATTCGGTTCTTCAAATTCATCAACCACTTGAAAACCAACACGTTTATGGGCATTCATCGAACGAAGGTTTCGTTTGGAAACTTCGGTGATGGTAAAATCATAAATAGGGGAGAGTAATGCGCGGTAAGCAGCGTAAGCCTTATCAAATAAGTGTTTTCCGCGATAAGCCTCGGCGATACAAATCTGGCCAATTACAATATAATTATAATTATTTAGCGACTTATTTTTATAATAAAGATGATCAAAAGTATCAAACATAGGAACCAATTCAGGAACAGCATTGCGCAGCTTTTTGGACATCGCCAGAATATAGCCCGCTAATGCATCGCCATCTTTTATCAAAATGCCTTGTTCGGTATCATTCATTTGTTTAATGGTAGGAAAATCATAACGCATCGTCAAGAAACCCTGCTCGGCAATTTGCGCCGGCGTGAGATTGACTGCAAGGTTAATTGCTTGCAAATCAAGGATTTGTTGTAGTTCTACGTCGGTTGTGATAGGAAGGAATTCGAGCATCTGCGAATTGAAATTTTCGCAAAAATATTGGAGACTTCCGAAGTTTCCAAAACTTCGGAAGCCTTACGAGCATTTTAAGACTGATTTTTAGCTAAAGCCTCGCGCCGCTGCATTTCTTCAGGCGACACATCTTCAATATGCGTAGCTACCCACCATTGATTGCCACAAGCATCCAAAAGTCCACAGGAACGATCGCCGTAAAACTCGTCGGTCGGTTCGCGCAAAGATTTGCCACCGGCAGCAATGCCACGCTGGTAGGCCGAATCTACATCTTCCACGTACAAATAAAGCATAGTAGGCATAGGAGGGTAGTCCCCTCTTGCTTCGGCCAGCATCACCATTGAATCGCCGATGCGCATTTGGCCGTGACCAATCGTGCCATTAGGATTATTCATGATGCTAATTTCTTCAGCATCAAATGTTTTCTTTAAAAAATCAACAAGTGCAATAGAATCTTTTACCAAGAGATAAGGCGTGACGGTATGAAAACCTTCAGGAATAGGATTGACCTTCATGTTTTTTGTTTTATTTTATAATAATATGATATTTTGATAATAATCGCCCGAAGCGAAAATATTTTTTACAAGGAAGGCAGGCGCAGTGCCGATTAAATTGGTGGTGTTATCAGGCATGATAATATTATAATATTCGATAAAAATTTAATACTATATATTAAATCCCTTGTGAATCTACACTGCTCAAGGAGACGTGCAGATGCTCGGCGGTACCTTTATGAATCAAAGTATTAAATCCCATCAATTCAAAATAAGCCTGGATCAATTTGTTGCGCAACCAGCTATGGCCTTTGGTGCGGATGTCCACCGCGTGCGCGTAGCCGCTGCTTTGTTCATAGTGTAAGGAGTATTTTTTGGATGGCAGACCCATCTCGCGGTAGTCTTCTCGTTTGCGCTCGGCATCGGTCAGTATAATATCTTTTTCAAATAAAATCAACGTGCTGATACTCAAACGTAATATTGGGTGCAAATTTTTAAATTCTTGTTTAACTTCCATTTCTTTTACATTCGCAATGGAAACAGACCAGGTACTATTAATACAATATAATATTACAATACCTAATAATATAGCGTAATTTCTTTGAAACTGCCTGTAATTAAGGGTTTTAGCAAAAAAACGTTCTTGAAAATAATATAAATAAGTAAATAATATCGCAGCCGAAATCATTGATCCAATCAGCAGACAAAACCAACCGCGGAAGTGATAATGTTCATACATCAATACCGCTACACGAATCAGTAGCATAAAGGGCAATACCATTAAAATTGCGCCTTGCACCAACCGGATCAGGAATTTTTTGACCGACATCACCTCAATATTTCTAAATACATTATAATCAGATCCAATCTCGTACTTCGAAATTACATTTCATCCAGTAAATAAAGCTGATATTTTTCAATAGCTTCCATTAATTTATCATCATAATTTTTATCCTTGTTATAGCCCAATTCTTTCAAAGACTTTGCCCATTGTCGATAATTAGTACCTGATTCAAACAATTGTGGATACTGGTCTTTCAATAGCAAACTATGCGCCCGCCAGTTTTCCCAGGCACTTTCATAAGGTCGCCCAGCCAAAGGTTCTCCAAAATGATTATTGATTTGCTGTCCGTTTTCTACTTCGCCGGCTCTGCTCTCCAGAATGCCTTGCGCCATTTTCACGCTCGCCGGAATGCCGTATTTTCCCATTTCTGCTTGCGCCACTTTCGTGAAGCGCCGGATATAGCCTTTCACACGCTGTTCGTCCAATTCGTTAATAGAAGCAATTTTAGCACGCTCTTTTCCCCAAAGCGAAAAACCTTTTGCCATGCTCAATTCTTCAGAGCGATTGCTGGTTTGGGTTGGCCGAGCCACTTGTTCCACCGATGATTTTGGCAGTGTATTGGGTGCTTTCATATTGATCGAAAACTGCACATCTTTTTTCAATACAATAAAAATAGCCAGGCCAGCCAAGCCAATTTTGAACCAAGAAAAACGCCAAGTGCCAAAGAAACCTTCGGTTGACTTATAAAATTGATATTTGATAGCGATAAACAATTTGACCAATCCTTGCCAGAGTTTTTTCAGAATCCAGCCAAGGGTCACATCATAAATGGTTGCATAGACACTCTTGTCGAGTGACCGATTGCCGCGTGCCATAGGCTGCCCGCCGCGGCGAGCTGTTGAAAAACTATTTGATTGATACGCACTCATATTTTTGTTTTTGTAAAAACTTTCTGTATCTTTAAAGGGTTTTTGCAGAAATTTTGCCCTGCAAATGGCAGATATGGAGCAAATATAAAACAAAAAGTTTTTATAGTCAAATTTTTTAAACATTTTTATTCAAAATGAGTAATTTTTCTGAGCATATTGTCAATCAGCGCTTTAGAAAGGTGTACGAAGAACTGGAGCGATACAATCGTATCAAAGGCAAATCGGATCTTGCCAAACAGCTCAACACCTACAACCACGTTATCAACAGCATTTTAAAAGGGCAACGCAATATTACCGTAGATCAATTGTACAAATTGTTTGAAATTTATGGGATCAATGCCAACTATGTGTTTGGCAGCAGCGACGAAATGTTTTTGGAAGGACGCGGTGCTTTTGAAAAAATTCCTACCCGTTCCATGAAAGAGCGTCAACACAATGGCAGATCGAATATAACGCTAGTACCCGAACGAGCGTTGGCGGGCTACGCGGTCGAGCATCAGGATCGTTCGTTTTTAGAATCTTTGCAAAAATTTTCGATCCCCAATTACGAGGGTAACTTGATTGCATTTGAAATCAGTGGCGACAGCATGTTACCTACTATTACCAACGGCGATCTGGTGATCTGCGAAGCACTTGAGCGTAGTGAGCCGCTCCGCGACAATCAAGTTTACGTAATCGTGACGGACGTAGTAGTAGCTAAACGCATTCAACAGGTAAAGGAAGGAAACAAATTACAGCATCTACGATTGATTTCAGATAATGATGCAGTCTACAAGCCTTATAATGTGGATTTAGATGAAATTCGCCAAATTCTAAAGGTAAAGTGTCGCTTGACTTCGCACGCGATTAATTGAGGCTTTCATCTTCACTTATAATATTTCTACTCTGAGCATTTATTGTGCCTTTAAATTCAAAAGACTTAAAACAAAAGAGGCTAAGGATTATCTCCTCAGCCTCTCGCAATATTAGGCATCACATGATCCTCATTTTATGAGCACCATTTTCTTGGTTGCACTATATTCGCCACATTCGAGGGTGTAAGTAAGTACGCCGGTCGGCAGTTCGCTACGGTTCAGGGTGATTTGGTTATAACCCTTTGCATAGCTACCACGAATCAGCTTAATCGTTTTACCTGTTACATCACTGATGCTAATAGTCGCATCTGCTGC
>JANRME010000125.1:0-4001 GCA_033761835.1 Saprospiraceae bacterium | reverse complement strand
AGCAATTGATTCGATACTTTTTTCCCTTCTTCCATACTCAGATTATTACAGTGCATGATTAAACTTTCATCTACCGGCAAATTATATTTGCTCAGAGCCTCTAAGTAACCCCTCATTCTTTCTTTATAAATATTGCGGTGTTGCGCCCCCGCGAAGTGAGCAATGCGTTTGCAGCCTTGCTCGATCAAATGCTCGGTTGCTGTAAAACCTGCTTGAAAGTTATCAATTATAACTCGGTGAAAATTAACTTCTTCGGCAACACGATCTACAAAAACAACAGGAATATCCTGGCGTAAGAATTTTTCAAAATGCTCGTATTCTTGCGTCTCCATTGCCAACGAAACCACCAATCCGCTCACCCTGCTATCAAAAAGTGCTTGGACGCTTTCCACTTCATTTTTATAACTATCATGTGATTGCGCAATAATGACGCGGTATCCGGCCTTGCTGGCGACTTCTTCTACACCGCTAATTAAAGAGGAAACAAAAGGGCGATTCACCCAAGAAATCACAACGCCAATCACTTGCGTTTTGTTACTGCGTAAACTCACTGCCAGCCCGTTGGGGCGATATCCAAGTTTTTCAGCTAAGTCCTTTACTTCGTTTATCGTTTTTTTGCCGATGCTATGATGTCCTTTGAGTGCTCGAGACACCGTAGAAGCAGAAATATTTAGCTCTCTGGCAAGGTCGTATATAGTGACTTCTTTCTTATTTCCCATTTTTTGATGTCATTGGACGTATTAAGTTCTTGTGATAAGTGCTTGAAAATCTTTTATTTGTTTTTATCTCATACGCTAATAACGAGAATTCGTTGCAAAAGTAAAAGTAATTCCATTTAAAATATACTCGAGTATTGCGGACTTTGTTTATTGGCTTAGAAACTTTTGCGCTTGTCTATAGTTTTCAGGAAATTGCAACCGATTGTTGAAAGCCATAAACACAAAATATACTTAGTAATACAAGCAAAAACCTCTCAAGATGGTTAAGTATTTTCTTTTAAAACTGCTGTAATCGTAAGAGAAAACAAGCATTTAAAAGCTTTTAAGAATAAACCAAATAGAGATAGAACAAAATGACTTTTCTATAATATTCAATAATTCCTTTCTAAGCATTTTACCTTCGTCATTATTTAGTGGCACCTGCAAAAATGATTTTCGGCACGATAAAAATATAAAAAAATTTGAACAACAACTTTTGTGAAATAAAATTTTGATTTTTCCCTCAAAAAAAATACACAACCGATTTCGTAAATTTAAAAAACTATGTATCTTTCACTCCGAAAAGTATGTCTTCCTTTACGAAGACGCTCAAGAATTTCAGGCGCTTCTTGCCTGAGAACCACTATTTATGAAACTAAGTTAAATCATTTTCCATGCCTATGTATTCCATATTAACTACAACAGATCGAAACCGGTGGTGCAATATTAGCGTGCTGGTTTTCTTTCTTCTCGGATTCTGCTTCACCGCCAATGCGCAGAATGTGAACGTAGAAGGAAGAGTATATGCCGAAGATTCGAAAGAAGCATTGCCAGGAGTCAATATCACCATTAAAGGTACTACCAATGGTACTATCACAGATGTTGATGGCTACTATAGCATCAATGTTTCTTCCGATGCTACACTTGTATTTAGTTTTTTGGGCTATAAAACCCAAGAAATTACTGTGAATAACTCAAGGACAATTGATGTTACCCTCGCTATTGATGCTACAAGCCTGGATGAAGTCGTGGTAATTGGTTATGGAACGCAGCGAAAACGCGATGTGACTGGTTCGGTGACTTCCGTATCGGAATCTGAACTTAAAGAAGTACCTGCCCCCAACTTAATTACCCAGTTGAAGGGACGAGCCGCTGGTGTTTCCATCGTCAGTAATGGATCTACTCCTGGCAGCTCTGGCCAGATACGTATTAGAGGTAACCGAACCATTACAAATTCACAGGGAGCCAGCGATGGGTTGGATGGCCCGCTGCTCGTTGTAGATGGTATTCCTTTTCCAGGAAGCATCAACGACCTTAATCCGGAAGATATTGCAAGCTTAGACATCCTAAAAGATGCTTCTGCTACAGCGATTTATGGCTCCAGAGGCGCGGGTGGTGTCCTTTTGATTACTACTAAACGAGGTAGATCTGACAGGACAGTGATTAGTTATGATAGTTATGTCGGTTTCTCCAATATCCTGGACAAATATGATGTTTATAACGGGCAGGAATATGCCCAACTTAAAGCGGATGCAGCCAAATATAATCGTAGCACCCCAGGTACAACCTCCTATGCACTCACACAAGCGGAACAGGAAGCTTTGGATGCAGGCGTATCGACGGATTGGCAAGATTTGATTTATGAAACTGGTGTGATGACCAATCATCAATTGAGCGTATCCGGTGGAAACGAAAGTACGCAGTATGGCTTAGGCGGCGGTTATTTCCTTGAGGGAGGTATTGTCCCCAACCAAAAATTTGAGCGCTTTTCGCTTAGAACCACCATTGATCACAGAATAAACAAGACATTTAAACTCGGTTTGAACAGCTTGAATACACTTTCGTATTCAAATACACCTGGCGGCGGTGGGGTACCAAGTGGATTGGTAAGACTTACGCCACTTGCTTCTCCGTATGATGCAAATGGAGATGTCAATTTATTTCCTGCCATCGGATCTATTGATGCAAATTCAATCAGCCCACTCACTTTGATTACTAAAGAAGATGCCATTTTGGCACAAAATAGGAGACTAAGAACTTTCAACAGCTTGTACGGTGAAATCAGAATCGCCGAAGGCTTGCGTTATAGATTCAATGCTGGTTTGGATTATAGACAGGACAATGGAAGCGGCTATAATGGTATCCTCACTTATGTCAATAATGCCCAAGTACAGTCTTCTTCCAATGCCAGCATCAGCAATAGCGAAGCGTGGAGTTATAATCTCCAAAACCTGCTTTATTACGATAAAACGTTTGGCGCAAAGCACAAAATTGGATTTATCGGCTTATTTGAAGTTACAAAAGACCACTTTAAAGGCAGTAGATTTACAGTCACCGGTGTACCTGCTGATTACATCAAGAATTCAAACTTTTCGCTTGCAGCTGGTCAGCCGGTAGCAGATCCTAATGGCAACAGCTTTTCTGAAGTAGGATTGATTTCTTACATGGGGCGTCTGAATTATTCGTTTGCCAATAAATATTTGGTGACTGTCACGTATAGAGTAGATGGATCATCGACGTTGGCACCTGGCAATCAATACTTTACCTATCCAGCTTTTGGACTTGGTTGGAACTTATCAGAAGAATCTTTCTTGAAAGACAATAAATTAATTTCTAATTTGAAAATCAGAGGTGGTTGGGGTATTTCGGGTAACCGCAACGTAGGTGCTTATTCAACTTTAGGCTCTTTGAGTAGTAACTTTTACAACTTTGGTACCAGTGTTGCAGGTCAGCAGCTTGGATATTTGGTAACAGACTTGGCTAATTCCAGCCTTGGCTGGCAATCTACTAACCAATGGGATGTTGGTCTTGAGTTTGGTTTATTCAAGGATCGTATCACCGGTAGTATAGATGTATATGAGCAAAATACCAAGGACATTCTGCTTCAAGTGAGCTTGCCACCTAGCAATGGCGCAGGTTCTACTTTCAAAAACTTAGGTAAGACCCGAGGTAGAGGCTTAGAGGCTGCATTGACTGGCGTAAATGTGCGGACGAATTCAGGATTTGAATGGGAAACCGATCTGAATTTCTTCTTCAGCCGAGAAGAAATTACCGAATTGACGACACCAGCAGAAATGCAAAATATAGGTAATGGGTGGTTTGTAGGACAACCGCTGAATGTGATTTACGACTATAAAAAGATTGGTATATGGCAGTTGGCTGATAAAGAAAGTGGTGCATTGGCGAAGCAAACCTCTCCTGTCCAGTTCCCAGGTCAAATCAGAGTGGAAGATGTGAATGGCGATGGCAAAATAGATGCCAACGACCGTCAGATATTAGGTAATTTCCAGCCAGATTGGGAAG
>JANRME010000124.1:0-8462 GCA_033761835.1 Saprospiraceae bacterium | reverse complement strand
GTCAAGGAGTGTCCGCTTTTGAATTGTTCCAGCGCTTTTTGCTTCAATATTTCAAATTCTTCTTGATTCATCTTCTGTCTGTTTTTGCTTACTAAATTTATTCCTTTTTTCCCTTTAGACAGAATTTATTTTACACTCCCTAGTTGAACGTTATAGGAGGGTATCTGAGTGTTACAGAAGGGTAACTGAACGTTACAGGAGGGTCATAAAACGTTTTAGGTGAGTAGTTGAACGTTATAGGAGGGTATCTGAACGCCCTATGAGGTTTTTAGAACGTTGGAACAGGATATTTTTACACGCTGATAGCATATAGTAAAGGCAAAGGAAGCTGATGCGAGATTTTACTCACCTAATTATGCAGCCCGACCCGTTGATTGGTTGCATTTTCTTTTGAATTTACGCTGAGATGAAGGTCGCGGTATTGACTGGGTGTAAAGTTGGTTCGTTTTTTAAACATAGAATTGAAAGAAACCTTATTATTGAATCCTACCTGGTAGGCAATTTCTATAATGGTCATATCTTGTTTCGTTGTAGAAGCCAATAATTCTTTTGCTTCTTCGATGCGTAAGGTATTAAGGTAATCGAAAAAGGATTGCCCAAACCGCTCATTGATTACTTGCGATAGGTTGTGTCGGGAAGTATGGAGTATATCTGCCAGTTTTTCCAATCGGAGCTCACTATCCCTATACAATTTGCTTTGTTGCATCAAATGCGATAATCGATCCTGCAATTGTTGGGCAGCAATTTCCGTCAAGCCCGAATTTTTATACTTGCTTCCTCTCAAAGATTGCTCCAGCGTAAAACCATTAAAAACACTGGGCTGTGCGTACCCAAACCACGCGACTAGATAAATAAAAATCGTCATACAGCCAGCGATAGCGTAGTCCCACTCGGAGTTGAACCAGGAAAAATTAATCAGCACATAATAGGAAGTAAAGCACAGCGTAAATCCTGAGAAAAACAGATTCAGATACCAATACCACTGCTGAATGGCAGGATTTTGGCAGGCTATTTTATTGAATTTGACAAAAAAGATGATACCATAGGCTATCAGTTGCGCTATTTGCACAAAAGGTATCCACTGCCAGTTGTAAGACGTTGGAGTGCCGAGCATCCAGTCTATCTTGGTAGCAGTAGAGGCAAAGTACATCGGGCTATAAAGAAGGGTACCTATTATAAAAGGCAGAAAATGCAGCCACTTGCGGTTGATTTTTTGGTCAGGATGAAAAACCTCATTGAAATAAAAAAATAAGAATGGTCCATACAAAAACGGAAAAGTAGCGGAAATGCCCATGGAATGCGGCAGATAGATTTGGTAGCGCGTCCAGTAAAGGACATATTCGATAATAGAAATCGAAAACAGGCACAGCAAAGCAATGAGCCATCCAAATGACGAAGGCTTCTGCCATGTTCGGTATCCAAATAAAAAGGAAAAGAATAACCCTTGGGCAGCAACAATTAAGAACAAACTTGTCCAGGTATCAAAAGATGGGGCATCCATAGTTTTCAGCTTTATGTTTGCCTCAAAGTTACATCAAAATTTGCGCTTCAGGTTAAAGAGACAAAGACAAGACAATGACAAAACAGATAAAACTGCCTTGCTATGCCCAGTCATATTTTGATTGATAAAAATCACCCCCTCAAGTGATGCCCATCACATACTTTGCTCATTGCCAAATCTAATTTTGTAAGGGTAAAATCGAAAATATATTCTATGAATTGCAAAAGTAGGTGTCCTTAACGGAGATAGAGTGATGGAGATACCTTTGGACTCAAGGAGCAAATGCAAATGCCTTTTTTTTATTTCATCTTTCCTAATGTAAAAAATTCATTCAACTATGAAAGTAGAACAAATCTATACCGGTTGTCTCGCCGAAGCCGCTTATTATATCGAAAGTAATGGCGAAGCAGTCATCATTGATCCATTGCGCGAAACCGAGCCTTATATCGAGCGCGCTAAAGCCGATAATGCTAAAATCAAATACGTACTGGAAACGCATTTCCACGCCGATTTTGTATCAGGGCACATAGACCTGCGCAAAAAGACAGGCGCTACCATTGTCTTTGGCCCTACCGCCCAGCCCAATTTTGAAGCCCATGTTGCTAAAGACCATGAAATTTTGAAAGTCGGCAATATCACAATCAAAGTGTTGCACACCCCTGGTCACACCATGGAATCAACCACATATCTCTTGCGCGATGAAAGTGGCAAGGATTATGCTATTTTCACTGGCGATACGCTGTTTTTGGGGGACGTAGGCCGTCCTGATCTTGCTGTGAAAACTGACCTCAGCCGCGAAGACTTAGCCGGACATTTGTTCGATAGCCTTCGCAACCAAATAATGCCTTTAGCCGACGATGTAATTGTGTATCCCGGGCACGGCGCAGGCTCTGCTTGTGGCAAGAAAATGAGCAAGGATACCTGGGGCTACCTCGGCGATCAAAAGAAATTCAATTATGCGCTACGTGCCGATATGACAAGGGCTGAGTTTGTAAAAGAAGTAACGACAGGCTTGGTCGATCCACCTCAATACTTCCCGAAAAACGCGGTGATGAACAAGATGGGCTATGAAAGTATCGACACAGTGCGCGAGCGCGGCTTGCAAAAACTGAGCGTACGCGCTTTCAAAGCAGCATGGGAAGGTGAAGGTGCCTTGGTTATTGATGCTCGCCACCAGGATGAGTATTCCAAAGCGCATATTCCGGGCACGATCTTCATCGGTATTGATGATACCTTCGCACCCTGGGTCGGTGCATTGATTCCTGATTTACAGCAACCAATCTTATTTATTGCAGACAGTGGTAAAGAAGAAGAGGTTGTGACACGCTTGTCGCGGGTGGGTTATGATAATCCGATCGGTTATCTCGACGGTGGTTTCGATGCCTGGGTAAAAGCAGGTGAAGAAATAGATAGTATTCCAGAGGTGACCGCAGAAGAATTCGAGAAAATTTACAAAAAAGAGAAAATCAACCTGTTGGATGTGCGTCGTGAAAGTGAATACAATGCACAGCATATCGTCGGTGCTCAAAACTTCCCTTTAGACTTTATCAATAAAAACATGAGTGAAGTAGATCGCACCAAGCAATATTTTATGCATTGTGCCGGTGGTTATCGCTCGATGATCGCAGCATCTATTCTAAAAGCGCGTGGTTTTGAAAACCTCATCAATATCAAGAGTGGCTTCAAAGCATTGCAAGAAACAAGTCTGCCAATGACAGAATTTGTAGAACAGATTACAGAACTATAAACGATTTAATTTTTTGGTGGCAAGGGTTGGCCCGACTTGTTCGGGTTGACCCTTTTCCTTTTTAAGAAGTTGGATTTTTAGATTACAGAAGTCAGACATGGAAAGGCGTGAAAAATTTGTGATTTCTATCACTGATTCGACCGACAAGATTCGGCTATTTTTGCAGCATTATTTAAAATCAAACAAATTCTAAACAAGCATGAAAATAAAAGAAATTTTAGCAAAGCCAAATGTCCAGATCGTGGATGTCCGAGAATCGCTGGAGTTTTTCTTTGGCCACGTGAAAGGCTCTGTCAATATTCCCCTGAGCAAATTGGATCGAAAAGTGAATGATTTCAAAGCTATGAACGGGCCAATTGTCTTGGTTTGTGCCAGTGGCAATCGAAGCGGTCAAGCCATGTCGTTTTTGAAATCAAAAGGTATTAAAGATGTGTATAACGGCGGTGGCTGGCATGATGTGAAGCAGTTATTAAAAGCAACTGTGTGACATCGAACGAAAATTACATGAAGATTGTTTCATATATTCGCATTGTAAAAAAGATTGAACGCCATGAAAGTTGAACAAATCTATACGGGCTGTCTGGCTCAGGGTGCTTACTATATCGAAAGCAAAGGGGAGGCAGTTATCATCGATCCGCTCCGTGAAACGCAACCATATCTTGATAAATTAGAACAAGAAGGAGCAACGCTCAAATACATTTTCGAGACGCATTTCCACGCGGATTTTGTATCGGGGCATTTGGATTTAGCTAAGAAAACAGGCGCTACCATTGTGTATGGCCCAGGTGCAAAAACCGAATTTGAAAAATACGAAACCAAAGATGGTGAAGAACTCAAGGTTGGCGATTTGACTTTCCGCATCCTGCATACGCCAGGGCACACACCAGAGAGTACCACCTTTTTACTGTTGGATGAAAGTGGCAAAGAATATGCGATTTTCTCTGGGGATACCTTGTTTATTGGTGATGTTGGCCGCCCGGACTTGGCACAAAAAGCTGGCAGTATCACAACAGAAGACTTGGCAGGCTGGTTATTTGATAGCCTACGCAACAAAATCATGCCGTTGCCAGATGACGTAATCGTTTATCCGGCGCATGGCGCGGGTTCTGCTTGTGGCAAAAGCATGAGCAAAGAAACCTGGGATACATTAGGCAATCAAAAGCGCAGTAATTATGCCCTTCGTGCAGATATGACCCGCGAAGAATTTATCAAGGAAGTGACCACAGGCCTACTGCCGCCGCCGCAGTATTTTGCGAAAAACGCAATGATGAATAAGCAGGGCTATGACAGCATTGATAATGTATTGCAACGAGGCGCAGTAGCACTTGACCCTGAAGCATTTGAGCTGGTGGTGGAAAGCGAAGGTGCGCTGGTACTAGACACTCGCCACGAAAGCATTTTCCATCAAGGCTTTATTCCGAATTCCATTTTTATTGGCATTGATGGCAGCTTTGCGCCGTGGGTTGGGGCATTAATTCCTGATTTGCAACAGCCCATTGTGTTGTTGTGCGAGGAAGGTCGTGCCGAAGAAGTTGTGACGCGCCTTGCCCGTGTGGGTTATGACAATACCTTAGGCTATTTGAAAGGTGGCATCGAAGCTTGGAAAGCAGCAGGTAAAGAAGTGGATACGATTGAGTCCATCACAGCAGAAGAATTAGCAAAACGCTATTCCAATGGCAAGGCTGAAAATATCCTGGATGTGCGCAAGCCAACTGAATACTTATCACAACATTTAACAGACGCTGAAAATTTCCCGTTGGATTATATCAACAATATCATGTTTCGCTTAAATCGCGATCAAGCATATCATGTTCACTGCGCTGGTGGCTATCGTTCTATGATCACCGCTTCGATTTTGAAGGCGCGTGGTTTTGAAAACATCATAGATGTAAATGGTGGCTGGAAGGCAATAGAGACAACGGATTTGCCCAAGACGGATTATGTCTGCCCTACCGAGCTTCCGCAGGAAGTAATTGATGCGGCCGTAGATGCGGTAGTGTAAAGCTTATAATTCAAATATATAATAAATTGGCAAGCGGTTATTATGAAAACCGCTTGTCTTTACATCCAAAGCTGGGGCCTATGAAAACCAAATTATTACTTTCCATCTTTATAATTTTATTATTTGCAATTACTGCTTGTAATAAAAAGCCAACCTCATCAGAAGATCAATCCGCTGCGGATAATACTATTTTTATTGAAAAAGGGCTGGAAATAGCAGGCGCTACGCAAGCCACCATGAGTGCACAACTCAGGCAGGCAATGGAAACTGGCGGTGTACCAAATGCGATACAATATTGTAATGTAGCTGCCTATCCTATTGCCGACAGTTTGTCAAAGCTTCATCATGCAACCATTCGTCGAGTAACAGATAAACCGCGCAACCCGGCTAATGCGATAAATGAACACGAACAACTGATTTTCAAGCAGTTCAAAGAAAAATGGAACGCTGAGCAACCCGCAACGCCTATTGTCGAGCAACTCGAGAATGGGTAGATCGCTTTTTATGCGCCAATTACCTTACAATCCTTGTGTACCAATTGCCACGGCAAGCTTGGCGAAACGCTCCAGCCTGAAAATTATGCCGTTATTCAAAATTTATACCCTCAAGATAAAGCAATTGATTATGCGGAAGGCGACTTGCGCGGAATGTGGAGTATTATGATGAAAAAGTAATATTATTAAATCTTATTTTGTAATAAAAAGCACTACTAATCCTCCGAGCACCTCCTGCATTTGGTGAAATATGAAAATTTCCCTGTAGTTTACTGCAAAAGCATCAAGAAGTATAGACAGCGCATTTTATTCTATTGCCGGAGCATTATTTGTTGTTTTACCGAATCCATGCAGGTTTTGATGTACAAAATCTTTCGGAAAATCTTCTACGCCAGGGAAGCCCAATTTTATATCGCGCCCATTATATGGAATCGCAGCCGTGCCAAAAATATAATCCCAAAATGCTAATGTAATGCCAAAATTAATTCCAAATTGTCGGTTTTCCGGTAGCTCATAGACATGATGCCAAATATGCATTTGCGGGCTGTTGAATACATATTTCATGATAGGACCTAATAATAAAGCACCTGCCCCAGCACTAATCAACACCGTCAAGCCTTGTTGCCACGCGCTTGGATTTTGTAATAAATGCACGTCAAAGCCGCTCGTCGCAATGATGATGCCAATCAATGCACCCAGAATGCCGCCACTCACATAACCCGGCACGGAGATATTGGAGTGATTATAATGTCCCACCGCCAATGTAAAAATATGTATAATAAAAAAATCATACAACCCAATGCCCAGCAGTGCCAGCGGTAAATATTCAATCGTGCGGTACACCACATTTTCCATCCAATGATAGCGCAGGTGTGCCGCAAACCCCATCTGCTCTACGGAATGATGCACTTTGTGAAATTCCCACAACCATTCAAAACGATGTAATAAACGATGCACCCACCATTGCACAAAGTCGCGCACCACAAAACCGATAAGCAAGATTGCCCACATAGGGGCATTGCGTAATGGATTAGAAGCTTGCAAATCAAAACCGCTGACTGCTTTGATGCCATCATTTAGCAAATTGACTACAACCGAGGAAACAGCGCTGTAAATAATGAGTGAAAACAGGAAAAAATTGAAAAACATATAAAAAAAATCCAGCCAAAAATCCTTGCGAAACTTAGGCTGCTCCTTGCGCCAAGGCGCAAATAACTCCACCGCAAAGAAAAAAGCCGACACCAGCAGTAGCCAGTAGAAATAATTATGCCAATCAGGGTGCGTCACTTCATGCCAAAAATATCGAGCATAACCCTGGTAGCTATTTAAAAATATATTCCAATACTTTTCCATATTATAAACCATCTTTATAATGTATTAAGCGTAAAATAGAAGTAGAAATGATATTTAAAAATAACAGGCAGCGCTGTTTAAGCCTTTAATAATCATAAATTTAGCAAATTTGTTTTTGAACAAGCCTACTTGAATAAAAAATTACGATTATATAATTAAATTTGCTGGAACGACAAAAATTACGAAACCCTAATAATCCATTGTACCTCGCTTTTGATTCCTGCAAACGACATATTAGGACGGGCAAAACAAATCAAAGACTTTGTAGCTCGTGGAGAGTTGGATGGGGCATTGAAGCATCTCATTGACTTTGCTAGAGGATTCTTACCCGATAAAGTCGTATCTACAGGCGCAGCCCAAGTCGAGTTAACATAAGTCATCCCGAATTTTAAAAAATGCCCCATTACCGCGTGTCGCCTTAGCTTTAGCGGTGGTGCAGGGGCAAAATATGGGTAGGTATTTGCAATGAATCACGGATTAGAGTGCCATCGGTACGCTTTATAAAGCATACCTACGGCATGCAAATCGAGGCAAATGATCATTCCTACCCATATCTTGTCCCGACGGGACTAACACAGCAATAATTCGGGATGATTCATTTATCCTGCTATACATTCGGTACTGCATCTTCGTTGTTTTCCTCTTCTTCCTCTTCCGCTTGTGCGCGTTTGTAGAACTCATCGAGTTCGCGCAGGGCATTGTCCAGCGAAGGGGTCGAGCTTATTGGCAGTGCGGAGCGTGTCATGCACTACTTTCACGAGCTTCATCGCATCAATGCCGTACGCCATTAGGGTATCGTCGGTGTTTTCGTGGGTTTCTTCCAGGTGCGAAAAGAAACGCCTGAGCCCTATATGCGCCCCTAATATTTTTGGGATATTGCGCACCTCAAAATCACGCGGCATCCGCTGCTCGTATTGGTCGGACAGGCGTTCGCCCACCTGTACATACGCCACGCGGCGATTGCCCATTTTGCGCTGAAACCGCCGCTCCTCCAACGAAAGGCTAATCTTGAATTTTTGAACACGCTGCTTGATACTAATCATGTCTTTTTCCAACTGCTTCAGTTCTTCTTCCGTTGGTAATTGATCAAAATTTACATACGTTTTCATGTACCTGCTTTTTATTTGATGAAATAAAGAGATTATCCAAGCCAGATACAAGCCAGTTGTGTAATGAAGGGTATGTGTTTATTCAATGTTTGGGAAGAAAAATAATATGTAGCTTTTGTGTGGTGATGCAAGATACCTATTTTTTACTATTCGTGTCAAGTCAGGAACGAAAATTTAGTCCGCAGCATCCGCGTTTTAGTTATGTACTACAAGAAGGAAGTTCAGTACTTCAATAGAGTAGTTCTGAACTAAAAGG
>JANRME010000123.1:0-24869 GCA_033761835.1 Saprospiraceae bacterium | reverse complement strand
CCAGCAGCACCCTTAGCACCGCCGAAGCGATTTCGGTCATTAATAATGGGCAAGCGCTGGCAGCACATTTTGGCAAAGGAAAAATTCAAGCGCAAGACATCGCTGCGAGCCTGGCAGGCACTATTATCAAGGATACGACGCAGGATGCTATTGTTTGGGAAGAGTATTTAGAAACGGTAATGAAAAAGCGCGATGGCTGGAAGGATTTGTATGAAGCCTGCAAAATCTTACTTTGAATCGTGTTCAAGTACGGGAGTGTTCGTATTTTCATATCGCTTGACGCACAAACACGTGAATATAAACAAACATGAGCGCAACAATTTTTGGCATACGACATCACGGGCCCGGCTCTGCACAAAGTTTGATTAAAGCCTTTGAGCAGTTTCAACCCGATTGTATTCTGATTGAAGCGCCCGCTGATGCACAATCTGCCATTAATGACGCCGATTTGGAGGGATTAATACCACCTGTTGCCATTGTTGTTTATAACCCAAATAACTTAACGCAAGCGATTTATCTTCCATTTGCAGAATTTTCTCCCGAATGGCAGGCAATTCAATTTGGTTTGAAAAATAAAATTCTGGTCGAAGCTATTGACCTTCCGATGGAACGCTCTTTTTCTTTTGATGAAAAAACATTAACCGAACGACAACTTGATTTTGATTTCAACCCTTCAACTGACCCCTTAGGCTATATCGCTCAATTAGCTGGTTATTCTGATTCCGAACGCTGGTGGGAAGTGGCATTTGAACAAGCAGAAAATGAAACCATTATATTTGATGCAATTCTTGATATGATGACCACACTGCGCAACGAATTGCAACGCCCTGAAACGATGCACACCCTTCTGCGCGAAGCTTATATGCGCAACGCCATTCGCAAAGCCAAAGAAAATTTTGAACGCATCGCGGTGGTCTGTGGTGCCTGGCACGCACCGGTTTTGCATCACTTGGACGATTTCAAAAAAAATGAGGATAGGAATATTCTACGCAGCATCGGCAAGATTAAAACCGCTGTCACTTGGGCGCCGTGGAGTTACGAACGACTGGCGTTCCGAAGTGGCTACGGTGCAGGTGTCATCTCTCCTGCTTGGTATGAATTGTTATTTCAAAATCGAGTGGAAGCAACCACCGTGTGGTTTTCAAAAGCTGCATTATTGCTGAGAAAAGAGGGAATAGACGCTTCATCCGCAGAAGTCATCGAAGCGATTCGATTGGCGAATACCTTAGCCACCATGCGTGAACGAACAATCCCTGGGCAGGATGAATTGCAAGAGGTGGCCGTCACTGTTTTGGGTAGAGGCGACGAAATCATAATGGAATTGATTGAAAATAAGCTGATTATCGGCGATATTGTTGGTGAAGTACCTTCCGATATTGCGCCGCCTTTGCAACAGGATTTGGAAAAAAGCATCAAATCGGCCCGACTGACCAAAGCCTATCAAACTTCAGAAACGATCTCCAAGAGCCTCGATTTGCGCAACGAAACGCATCTTTATGCGAGCTATTTGCTGCATCGCTTGCGGATTTTGGGCATACCTTGGGGGCGATTGCAAGAAGCTTCTCAATATCAAAAAGGTTCTTTCAAAGAAAGCTGGGAATTAAAATGGGAACTCGAATTTATCCTTCGCCTCATTGAAGCTGGAATGTGGGGCAACACCATTGCAGAAGCCACGAAAAATTTTGTGATTCATAAAGCAAGCGAAACCGATCAACTCTCAGAATTGACGGCGCTCACCGGCGAAGTCTTACTCGCTGACCTGCCCGAAGTAGTTGAGCCCCTGTTGTCGCGCCTACGCGATGCAGTTGCCGTTTCTACAGATGTTTTCTACTTAATGGAAGCCTTGGAGCCTTTGGTGCGCATCATTCGTTATGGCAATATCCGCAAAACAGATGGAGAAATTGTACGCCAGCTTGTAGATGAACTCATTCCGCGTATTTGCATTGGGCTGTCGAACGCTTGCCGCGATATTGACGAAGACCTTGCCAAAGCGTTTTTTAAAAGTATTATCATTACGAATCAAACGCTGGCTTTGCTCGCCGATGAAACGCATAATGCGCAGTGGTCGCTTACTTTGGAAAAAATGATCCAGGAAACAGGTATCAACGAACTCTTGCGAGGCGCTTGTACGCGCTTGTTGTTTGACAAAGGCAGATTGGATGTCATCGCAACCGAAAAACTATTGCATTATGCGCTTTCAAGTCATGAATCAGTAGTACAGGCGGTAAGTTGGCTGGAAGGATTTTTGCACGGAAGTGGCTTGTTACTCATTCACAATCAATCCCTTTGGCGAGTTTTAGATGACTGGCTCAGCGATTTAGACTCCGATCATTTTGAACAAATATTGCCTTTACTTCGCAGAGCTTTTGCTCAATTCACTGTTCGGGAACGAGAAAAAATGTTACAATTAGCCATTCAGCCACCAAAAGCTGTTGATTTAGAATTGGAAGAAAGCTTCGATCACGAACGCGCCGAAAAAGTGCACCCCACAATTAGCTTGCTACTTGGACTCCACGACTAGCAACTATCGACTACCAAACTATCGACTCGCTAAACTTAAAGAGAATTTAACGTGGTTTTAATTTTCAGTTCAACTTCAAAGGGAATCTTTGTGCTATCAAATGTTGATTTCTTGCTGTCATCTTCTCTCACGATGCTAATCTTTCCTGCAATCTAAAGTCGCTTTCTTGCCAGGGTTATGTCATCCCCGATGTAACGCTGGCATTTTTTTAAACCAAACTTAACGGCGATTTAAAGTTTAGTTCACAAGCAAAATATAATTTTGTGGCATCAAATTGTATCCTATACTGTAGCCCTATAATATCATCTATGCCGGCTATGCACCTCCAAAAGCATAGCCCTTTTTATTTTATGCAAATCCTCTTTGTTTATTGAAAAAGTCAAGCAGAAAGATTGTCTTTAAATAAGTGCGCAAAATCAAGTTTAATTCAGAAGCAAATAAGTAATTGATTTTCAAATAAATATATTTTTGACTGTTGACTGTCAAAACTACCCGACTACTTAATTATGCTTAAAAATTAAATATGGTGATTTTACAAAATGACCCCTTTCCAGTTATATTTGCAACAACGCTTTAAAAACCGACCATGTTACAAACATCTGACCTTCACTATTCTTACGACGGAAAAACGATGCTGCGCTTTCCGAATATCAATTGCGGGAAAGGTGAACACTGGCTGCTGCTTGGGCAATCAGGGAGCGGAAAAACAACGCTTTTGCATTTGCTGGGCGGCTTACTTACTGCAAAAAACGGAATGGTACAAGTGGCTGGAACGAGTTTAGAGAAACTATCATCTTCGGCTTTGGATAAATATCGCGGCAAGCATATTGGTATTATTTTTCAAAAATCGCATTTTGTAAAGGCGCTTACGGTTGAAGAAAATCTCCTATTGGCGCAGCAATTAGCTGGTGTAAAAATTAACCGGGATCGAATTTCGGAATTACTGAACCATTTGAATGTGGGGCATAAGTTGAAATCCAAGCCCGATAGGCTTAGTCAGGGCGAACAGCAGCGCGTGGCGATTGCGCGAGCTTTGGTGAATCAACCAGATGTTATTTTAGCAGATGAACCGACCTCCGCGTTGGACGATATTAATTGTAATGAAGTGATACAACTGCTTGAACACGAAGCAAATGCCGTAGGTGCAACGTTATTAGTGGTCACGCACGATGGGCGCTTGAAAGAACGGTTTGAAAAGCAGATTAATTTGTAGAGAGTAGAGGGTATCAGGTAGAGGGGCAACTCCCAAACCTCCAAACATCAAACGTATGAATTTATTAAAGTTAAGCTGGAAAAACCTAACCAACAAGCCGCTTTCGATGACGTTGAGCTTGGTACTGTTTGCATTAGGGGTGGGGCTGATCTCCTTGCTGCTGCTGTTGAATAAGCAATTACAAGATAAATTTGATAAAAACCTGGCGGGCATTGATTTGGTGGTAGGAGCGAAGGGTAGTCCTTTGCAGTTGATTTTGTGCAATATGTATCATATTGATGCACCGACAGGTAATGTTTCGATTGACGAAGTCAAGGCGTTTTTGAATCCACGGCATCCTTTGATCAAAACAACCGTGCCACTTTCGGTGGGAGATAGCTATAAAAGCTATCGCATTGTCGGGACGAACCATACAATGCTCGATTTATACAATGCAAAAATCGGTGAAGGCAAATTGTGGGAAAAGCCTTTTGAAGTGACGCTTGGCGCAGAAGTGGCTTCGGCATTGAAGATGAAAGTCGGGGATAAATTTTTTAGTTCGCATGGATTTGTGTTGGATGAGAATTTAGAACACAGTGATACCGAGCCTTTTGTAGTGGTGGGCATCCTTCAGGTAACGGGTTCGGTGATTGACCAATTGATTTTGACACCTTCCCAAACAACATGGTTGGTGCATGAACATGAAGAAGAAGGGGAAGCCGGAAATGGGGAGCCGGAAGTAGGAAATGAACCTGAAACACATGACTCGACTGAAATACATCATGATCATAAAGATTACGGTGATGTAAATACGCCATTGATGAATTTTCCTGAGAAGGAAATTACTTCGGTATTGGTGCAGTTCAGAGCGCGAAATTATCAAGCATTGAATATGCAGCGCTCGATTAATGAAAATACAGATTTACAGGCGGCTACACCGGCCATTGAAATCAATCGCTTGTACGCAATGATGGGCGTGGGGGAAGATGCGCTGCGAGCGCTGGCTTTGGTGATTATTTTTGTGTCTGGATTAAGTGTTTTTATTTCATTATATTCTTCTTTGAAAGAACGCAAGTATGAATTGGCGCTCATGCGGGTGATGGGTTCTTCGCCAAGCAAAATTTTCTTATTGATTGTTTTAGAAGGAATCATATTAGCGATCGTGGGATTTGTGATCGGTATCGCATTAAGCCACATTGGTATGGAAACTTTAGCTGGCGCTTTGAAAACCTCCTATCGCTACTCTTTTTCGGGTGCGATCTTCTTAAAAGAAGAATTATATTTGTTGGGAGCGGCATTGCTGATTGGTTTTGTAGCAGCCGTTATACCTGCGATCCAAGCAAGTAACACAGATATTTCCAACACTTTAGCAGAAGCATCATGAAACTATTTACTATCTTTATCGTACAAATATTCAATCAAGAACATTTTTACACTAAATTTTTCATAGTCATGAAATCTACGCTAACCTTGGTGGCAGTCTGTCTGTCACTGTGTTCATTTGCACAAAAACCTTCCATTTACAGCGATCAACCTTTAGCACACACCTTTTCCATCGTAGCTTACGATCCTGTCACAGGCGACATGGGCGTTGCGGTGCAATCGCATTGGTTTTCTGTGGGTACAATTGTTGCATGGGGCGAAGCTGGTGTCGGCGTCATTGCCACGCAGTCTTTTGTGAATCCTGAATTTGGACCAAAGGGACTATCCTTGATGAAACAAGGAATGTCGGCACAAGAAGTGTTGAACAAACTCATTAAAGTAGATAAAGGAAGCGCGTATCGGCAATTGGGTATCGTAGATGCAAAAGGAAATGCGGCTACGTTCACCGGAGAAAATTGCATCGAAGCTGCCGGGCACTGGCTCGGCGATGGCTACGCCACACAGGCAAATATGATGAAAAACGATCAAGTCTGGTCGGCGATGGCGGTGGCATTTGAAGCATCGAAAGGGCAACCTTTGGCGGAGCGCCTGGTAGCAGCATTGGAAGCGGCACAAGGAGTTGGGGGCGATATTCGTGGACAACAATCGGCGGCATTATTGGTTGTTTCTGCTCAAAATACTGGAAAACCCTGGATAGATCGTAAAGTGGATTTGCGCGTGGATGACCACACTGCACCAATTGTGGAAATCAAGCGTTTGCTTAAAGTGCATAGGGCTTATGAATTTATGAATCGCGGCGATGTGCAAATGGAAGAAGGTAAAATCGAGGAAGCCTTGCAATCGTATAACGCAGCGAGTACAATGTTTCCCGAAAACCTGGAAATGAAGTTCTGGACAGCCGTGAACCTCGCAAATATTGGCAAAGTTGAGGAAGCCTTGCCTATGTTTCAAGCCATTTTCAAAAAAAATGAAGATTGGAAAGAATTACTCAAAAGATTGCCGAAAAGTGGGCTGCTGAAGGTATCCAACAGCGTGTTTGAAAAAATACTTCGGCTCGAATAGCAATTTTTGATAGGTTTTAACAAGTCCTTAAATGAATTTTTACCCGCAATAGCGTTAACTTAGAGGCTTTAAGTAATTGAGCATTGATTATTTATCATTGCTCATTGAATATAAGCCTGATAATCAGGTGTTTATTTAAATAAAAATATTTATATTTTTTAGAACAAAGGCATAAATGCCAAAAAGTATAGCAAGTATGAAAAATCTGATCGCAATTGCAGCAATATTTTCGTTTTTATTCGTCAGCATAGATGCTTCTGCTCAGACGGCTGATAATATTTGGAAAACTTTGGCTAAAATCACTTTCAAAAAGCAATATGATGAAATGCTTGGATTTAAAGTAGATGTGCCAGTATTTAGCGATGAGATTAAAAAACTGGCAGGCAAGGAAGTCAAAGTAAAAGGCTACGTTATTCCGGTGGAAGGTTATAAAAGCCATAAAGAATTCGTTTTTTCGGCTTATCCTTATAATATGTGTTTCTTCTGCGGTGGCGCTGGCCCCGAGACCGTGATGGAGGTATATGCCAAAGAAGCAGTGAAATACACAGCTGATCCGATTGTGCTCAAGGGTAAATTGGAGTTAAATGATTCAGATGTAAATCGCTTGATTTATACTTTGCGGGATGTAGAATTGGTAAAGGAAGCGAATTAATCCTCCTGATAACGACGAGCGGAAGACCCGAAAATCTTTGACCAACCGAAGCGAATTAATAAGAGTAACGCAAGAAAAATCAACAGCACGACCTCAAATCGCAGGAACGTGATCGCATAAATTTTTGTGCGATCAATAAACCACATGATGCCCAGCGTAGCAGCAATCATTGTAATCAAACCTGAAATTTTATCAAATCCTGGGATATAGTCAAAATCCACATATCGCCGAATGAGGAGTAGAGTGATGACCATCGAAACGACGGGTAGAATTTGGGTGTAAACATCCGTATTCATAATACTTCGCTTTTCAAATAAAAAGAAATATACATCCAGCGTGACCGCAAAAATACCAGGAATACAAACCGCATAAATCAGCACCGAAAACAGTACATTCCAAGGCGTAAGATGGGCTTCTCCCTTGCTGAGTGCGCCTGCCATAAAAGCTGCGATCGGAATAATAGTGAAATAAAAAATGACATAAGCCGGGTTCTCCGCGATCAAGTTAAACAATTCTTGTAGGGTCATAAGCGACGTATAAAATTTGAGGTACGAACTACGTTTTGTATTACAAAGATTGTTTTTTGTTGCCAAAAATCAAAGCGCTTTTATCAAGTGTCTTAAGCCTATAAGATTTAGCTTAAGGATAAGAGGCTGTCCTACCCTCCTCAAAACTTGCTTTCCAAGCTTCGATAGAGAGTATGATACGATTGGGTTGAAAAATCAGGCGATTTGAGTAAGCCTGTGGGAGTAAGCCCAATAAATCGTTTGAATTCTTTAATCAGATGCGTTTGGTCATAAAAACCATTATCCAGCACCAAATCCATGATATCGTTGGGTTGCCCCATGCACAATTGCGTATAAGCACGCCTCAGACGAATTGTTCGTAGATATTGCTTAGGGTTCAAGCCTACACGCTGCTGAAAATGCCGCTCCAATGTTTTACGACTTGTATGAGCTTTTTGAGCTATTTCTTCAACGCTTATATTGCCATGCAGTTTATTAATCCATTGAATCAAATTAGGAATGGTTTTATCATTTAGCCCAGTAATGCTTAGTTTTTTACGAAAAATTTGTTCTAAATAAGCAACCTGCTGGGCAGGCGATGCATACTCGAGTAGTTGTTCTACCAAATTTTTACTCCACTTACCAAAAAGTGTTTCCACTTCAAACACAGCGTTCAAAGGCAATTCACTCAATGAACTATGCAGCAGATGATACATTCCTTCTGGCGTAAAATGTACCACTATACCTCGATAATCCCCATTTCGATGTAAATAATAAGCCCGTTGTTGGTGCGTATGCAGATAGCCTTTAGCCACTTCCTGAATGGAAGAACTATGCTCGGCGTTTTTTGTCAAATAACCATTCTCCAAATTGATAACCAGCATAAAATTGCCATCTGGCAAGAATCTTTCACCAGCAATACCAATAGGACGACGGTCGCTCACCGCAATAAAATCTTTCACAAACGGTTGCAAATCTTGAGCCGCTGGGAAAAATTGCATTGAAAAATCGGTACTTAACATTTTGATAAACGATATGTCCCTTTTTTACTATGAATTAGGCAGCTATTCATCGCAATTTTGCTTGAAAAAATACGCTTTAAAGTTGAAGGGAATCTTTAACAGGAACGCGGATTTATCGAACAAATGACTCAAATATTCGACTAATTTATTCCCGTTCAAGATAAAGACGGATTCAGTATAATTTATTCAACCCAAATCAAAACAATCTAACCATGAAGGATTTATTCTTTTTCCTGGCTTTGACGCTGCTTGTAATGAGTTGTAAAGACAAAGACAATACACAACCCATTACTACCAACAACCCTTTGGCTACTAAATTAGACAGCTTAGTGCATCAAGAAGTGTCTGATTATGCTAAGAAAAAAGCCGTTGCGGGCTTTAGCATTGGGGTTATACAAAACGGTGAAACACATTTTTATGGCTACGGCGAGACAACGGAAGGGAACGCCAAAATTCCAGATGAAAACACGATGTTTGAGATCGGTTCGATTACCAAAACGTTTACCGCCACCGTAGCACTCATGGAGTTTGGAAAAATACGCCCAATTTATGATTTCCCAATACGACTGCTCTTGCCTACCGAAATTCCGACGCTGTCAAAAAATGGCAAAGAAATTATGCTACAGCATTTGTTGAATCATACTTCTGGGCTGCCGCGGTTACCAGATGATATTGATGACGATTGGGATTCACAAAATCCTTATGCACATTACGATAGCACGATGATGTATAACTATTTGAAAAATTACCAACTCAAACGCGAACCAGGTGCATTGTTTGAATATTCCAATCTTGGTATGGGCTTAGCGGGTGTGATTTTGGAAAGGCAATTGCATAAGTCATATGAGCAAATTATCATCGAAAAGGTGGCAACGCCATTGGGTATGAACCGCACCAAAATTACGAGGTTTAGCCAAGATCAGCAAAATACAGCCAAACCGCACGATGCCAAGGGCAAAGTGGTGCCTTACTGGGATTTTAATGCTTATAAAGGCGCGGGGGCGCTGCTTTCTACCTCAAAAGATATGTTGATTTATGCAAAAAAACACTTGGATACTCCAACCGATGAACTTGGACAAATTTTTCAACAGCTGCACCAAATTACCTATGAAGGGAAAGGCAATGATGGGAATGATTACAAAATCGGACTTGGTTGGTTGGAGTTGACAATCAACAATCAGAAAGTCTATGTACACGATGGCGGCACCGGTGGTTTTTCTACTTTTATCTTCGTTTGTCCGGCCAAAAATCTGGCGATGGTTTTCCTTGCAAACAACGCTGATGGAGCGGGCGCGCCGGAAACAGCGGTTCGGCTTTTTGAAGCTTTGTCCGCATAATCATTCATTTCCAAATGAGTCGTGCCGTACTTTTTAATCACGGGATGACACCACTCGCAGCGTCATCCCGTGAAATAGGATATTTACACTTCCAAAAACATCGTCATCGGGTCTTCCAATAAATTTTTTACTTTCACCAGGAACGTTACCGAAGAACTGCCATCAATCACACGGTGATCGTAGGACAGCGCCACATACATCATCGGGCGGATTTTGATCTCGCCATTCAACACAACTGGGCGCTCTTTGATCGCATGCATTCCAAGGATTGCAGATTGCGGTTCATTGATAATTGGCGTGCTCATGAGCGAGCCAAATACCCCACCATTCGTTATTGTGAACGTTCCACCTTGGATTTCATCCAAGGATAAAGTGCCTTTGCGGGCTTTATCGGCGAGCTCTTTTAGTTTGAATTCGATTTCTGCATAAGAAAGCGACTCGATATTGTGAATCGGCGGTACGACCAAACCATTCGGTGTAGAAATCGCAAAAGAAATATCCACAAAATTATGATATACCAATTCCTCCCCATCAATCTGTGCATTCACATCCGGCATTTCCAATAACACTTTGGCGCAAGCCTTTGCAAATAAAGACATAAAGCCAAGCTTGATGCCATATTTCTTCTCAAAACGCTCGTTGTACTTAGTGCGCAGTGCCATCACTTCGGTCATATCAATTTCGTTGAACGTCGTGAGCATCGCGGTTTCATTCTTCGCACTTACCAAACGCTTGGCGATGGTGCGACGCATGCGGCTCATTTTCTTGCGAGAAACTTCCCGACTAAATGAATCCGGCGAGCGGAATACAACAGGTTGGGGTGCAGGAGCCTCTTTCTTGACTTCGGGCTGCGGCGCGGGCGCAGTTTGCTTTGATTCCACTGCTTTTTGAGCGTCTTCTTTGGTGATACGACCATCTTTACCTGAGCCTTTCACTTCCGAAGTAGTGACATCATTTTCTTTCAAAATCTTGGCTGCTGCCGGTGATGGATGTCCAGTCGCATAGGAAGTTGTAGCGGGCGAAGATTCTTGTTTCTTTTCGGGTTCAGCCTTCGGGGCAGGATCGGCAGGCTTGGAAGCGCCATTTTCCTTGGCAACGCTGGTGTCAATTTTTGCAACCAAAGCACCAATGGCGAGGTCGTCGCCTTCTTTTGCAACGTGAATCAGTTTGCCGGATGCTTCTGCCGGAAATTCCAAAGTGGCTTTATCAGACTCAAATTCGCAGATTGGCTCATCGCGATTCACGTATTCACCATCTTTTTTCAGCCATTGCGACAAGGTAACTTCGTTGATGGATTCGCCAATAACGGGAACCTTCATTTCCACAACACTCATATTTCTTTATTGATAATGGACAATTGATGAATGACAATTGAAATTGCACCGCAAAATTCCGGCAATTGTCTAAATTATGCAAGCTTTTGTCACATTGTTTCCCAATGCTTCATTATGGAACAAGGAAGCCACTGAACAGTTCTAAGATTTCATTTTAAAAATGAGAATTTTACCAGGCTCATCGTCCTTACCTTCGTTGGAAATGTACATCGTACCAGCTTTGTCAAAACATATACCTTCGGGCTGCGTATGTAATTTTTTCTTTAATTTTTCAACATGTAAAATATTATTATCTTTATCAATGACAATCAGTAGTTTACCAACCGAAGAAAGAATATAAATTTGCCCAGTAAGGGGATGGATTGCAATCGAAGAGGGCGCAAAAGCAAATTCGTCGGCGTCTTTTTCAAAATACGCCAGCAATTGATCTTTGTCTGCCACATAAGTAGCTGCGCTAAGGTAGCTTAATACATCTTCCAAACTCACCGTAAACACTGGGGCTTCTCCTAAAGTCATCGTTTTGAGATCAAAGCCATAAATCCCTTTTTTCATTTTAAAATCCTTGCCTTGCCCGGCTTGGGCTTTGCATGCCAGCAACAAGCGGTGGTTCGCTGCATCATAGGCCAGTCCTTCTACATCATTTTCTTCATTGAGGAAAAAATTGAATTTTTCAACTTTATCATATTTGCCATCGCTTGGAGAAATTTTATAAATTGTGCCGGTGCTTTTTACCACAAAAATATCTTGGCCCACCATTTCTACACCTTCGTAATCACCTTTGTCCTGGAATTCTACTTCCCGTTCAATCTTTCCAGTTGTCGTATTAATAAAAAAAACAATACCATCCTCATCTTGCACCGCAACGAAGCTTTTTTCATCAGAACTAAGTCCTAAACCAGAAATCTCGGTCAATTTTTTAGACATCACCAAAGTTTGATCGGGTGTACCCAAATCATAACCGATAGCAGAAGGCTCAGGCATAGTGCAGAAAGCACAATTTGCCAAGATAAAGAAGAGGCTTAGCGTCATTCTCATTATTGTTTAGATGCGGAAATTCCAGGAATTTTCCGAAACATAAAATATAGTCCTATCAATACGAAAGGTACACTCAACAACTGCCCGGTGCTCATGATGTTTCCAAAAGCGCTTTCAATGCCGCCCTGGCTTTCTTTGAAATATTCCCATACAATCCGCGCTCCAAAAATCAAAGTCAGGAACAACCCAAAAATGTAGCCAGGCTTTTCACGTTTGTTGGTTTTCCAATAAACGTAATAGAGGATAAAAAATATTGCGAGATAACTAAGCGATTCATATAATTGGACTGGGTGGCGCGGTGCTAAAGGATTTTCCAAATCGGGGTCATTTTGCAGACGAGTGAAAATAAAAGCCCAAGCCACATTTGCTGGTTTGCCTACTATTTCAGAATTCATCAAATTGCCGAGGCGAATAAAACAGCCCGCCAAAGCAGTCGGAACTACGACTTTGTCCAAAATCCAAAGAATAGATTTTTTAGAAACACGCACTGAAAATATCCACAGCGCCAGGATAATGCCAATGGCACCGCCATGACTGGCCAAGCCGCCGTGCCATACCATCGGAATTTCGATCAGGTTTTTAGAATAATAACCCCAATCATAAAATAAAACGTGCCCTAATCGTGCACCAAGCACCGCGCCAACGACTACATATATAAAAGCTTTATCAAGCCAGGCATCGGGCGCTTTCTCCGCTTGAAACATCCTGCGCACCATGAACAAGCCCAACAGAAAACCGAGCGCAAACAACAAGCCGTACCAACGAAAGGTAAGCGGACCAACGCTCACGATTTCAGGCGAAACATTCCAAGTGATATAAGCGAAAAGCATTTCCATATTGCTAGAATTGAGGGTAAAAAAGATTTGCCCCAAAGTTTAACAGAAATTCGCGGCTTGCGAAAAGGAAAGGCAGAAATTTTCGAGGAAAATGCTTTTTTGCGTTGTTTTAACAATATGTCAGGTTTTCAACCCTTGCTAACTATCGTTTTCTGAAAACAAAATGCCGCACCCTTATTAATAAGAATGCGGCATTATCATGGAATGTGTAAAATTTATGCCCTTTTTGATAATTCACTTGGTATAAATACAATCAATTCTTGATTCACAAAAACTTCGCGTTCTGATAAACCATTCCATTTCATGATATCTTCCACTTTGCACTGAAACAAACTGGCCAAACGCTCGATCTGGTCGCCCTTCGCCACTACATACGTACTTTGAAAAGTATTAGCAGGTATCGAAAAATGGAGGCTTCCGATTGTTTTACCGGCTAAAAAGTTTTTGAAAACATTCACAGAACTCGCCGGAAGAATCAAAAAATGCCCTTTTTTACTCGCCGGAATCTGATTTTGCACAAAGCCTGGATTCAGCAATGCAATCGTAGAAGGCGCAACGCCACAAGCAGAAGCAATCTGCTGGAAAGAAAGTGATTGGTGCACTTTCAAAGCCCTGGTTTCGCGCAAATTCAAGGAAGGATACTCTGGTTTCAAGCCGTGGTGGTCGTAAAAGTTTATCACGTAAGCCGCTGCGATGTAAGCCGGTACGTAGCGCTGCGTTTGTTCTGGCAAATGTGCTTCCATTTCCCAGTAATCCTTGCAATTAGCACTTTGCATGGCTTGCAAAAGCTTACCTTGTCCGCAATTGTAAGCAACCAACACCAATCGCCAGTCGCGGAATTGCTTGTACAAATCTGCAAGAATTTTTACCGCTGCTTCGGTTGATTTGTACGGATCGAGACGCTCATCAACTTGTCCGTCAATTTTCAAGCCGTAGTCTCTTGCAGTGGTAGGCATGAGCTGCCACAGCCCGGCAGCGCCGACAGGGGATTTGGCACGTGGATCCAGAGCCGATTCGATAATCGGCAGGTACATCAGTTCTTTCGGAAGTCCGTTAATCGTCAGGTAGTGTTCAAAGATCGGAAAGTACATCAATGATCGTCCTAAAATGTCCTGGGTTTGCTTGTAGCCGGTCGCAACGTAGTCCTTAATGTAGGAGCGCACTTTTGCATTGTACTTAATGTCGAAAGGAAGCTGAATTTGATCCAATCTTGCTTCGATCGCCCCTTCGTTGTAAGTACTTAATCGGTTATTGGAATCATCCAATGCGCTGAGGGGTAGCGCGAGTGTTTGAGTGGATACCATAAGGTAGCAAGCTACCATTGAGGTAACCAATGTCCATGGGAATTTCATTATTAATTGTTTAATAAAAAAATAACTGGGAACTCAGCCCTGTTTATTTGTAAAAATAAATTGTTGATATGTTCAATTTTTTTTATGTAAAGTTTACTTCATGTAATTGATTAATGAATATGGGAAGGAATGTATCAGGAGTTTCTCAAAATTTTAGTCTGGAGGCAAAGATAATGCCTAATCCATTTTGTGTCAATAGTTTTTACTAAAAGTTACTAACAAAGTTATTTACAACAATATAAATTCGTTTAGTACTTTTTTCAAAATTGATATTTTATTAATAATATTCTTTGTTAACAAACTGTTGGGGTTGCATTTAAATTTTATAACCTTATGCTTGCAATATTAAATTTGGCTTTGGCTTTTGTGGAAAATTTTGACCTTTTTCTGACAAAATCTGTTTTCTATCTTAGACGCGCACAATAAAATTTAGTCACAAACGAAATTTTGAACAAGCGTATTATGCAAGTAAAAATTTTGGCTTTCGGCGTTGCCAAAGACATTGTAGGAAGTCGGCAGTTTGATTTTGCAATTTCTGACCATACAACGGTGGAAGCATTAAGAAAAAATCTGCACACGCAATATCCGGCCTTAGAAAAATTAGCCTCGATGGCAATTGCGGTCAATGGCGAATACGCATCAGATGAAGTTATCATATCTTCCGGTGATGAAGTCGTATTGATTCCGCCTGTGAGTGGAGGTTAGTAAAATTCTTTGGAGGTTTCTGATTTGATGTTTTTTATTAAAATTGTATTTAAGACCTTTATGCCCATAAATCTTTAAGTCTATATACCTTTTCATGATCGATATTCAACTTTCAGAACAAGAATTAAATGCACAAGTTTGTATTGATTTCGCACTGAGCGGCGGTGCAGGTGCGGTGGATGTGTTTATCGGCACGGTGCGCGACCAAACGCAAGGGCGCAAAGTGGTTCAACTCGAATATGAAGCCTACGAACCAATGGCTATCTCGGAAATGCGCAAGATTGCTGAGTCGGCAATGCATCGCTGGCCGGTGCAAAGAATTGCTATTCACCATCGAGTTGGTACTTTGAAAATTGGCGATGCCGCTGTAGTGATCGCAGTCTCCACGCCGCATCGAGCAGAAGCGTTCGAGGCTTGTAAATGGATTATTGACACCATCAAACAAACCGTTCCTATCTGGAAAAAAGAAATATTTGAAGACGGCGAGGTTTGGGTCGCCGCACACCCATAGCTTTAATCTTTCAAAAGCGTTTGTAGCTGCATTGCTACGCCCATATCACCTTTGATTTTGATCTTGCCGCTCATCACTGCCATCATGGCATTGAGTTCGCCTTTGCGCAAGGCTTCTAAGGTCGCAATTTGGGTTGTAATGGTACAATTAGCATCCCGATCTTCATTAGAAATGACGGCGTTTTCACCTTCCAGGTCAATAAAAACAACGCCTTCGTCAAATACTAATTTCATTGTTTTGCCAATCGCTGGCATTTTATGCGCGTGATCGTCAAATAGCTTTGTAAGCTCTGCAAGTGTCATTATGTCTATTATTTTGGCTGCAAGATAGGATTTTCTCAGAAAACTTAATCCTTTGCTAAAACCTCAGCGACCCTAATTTTCCAGAAGCTACCGAAGTTTCCTTGTGGCTTTTGACAAAGATAAACTGTTGTGCCACGCTCGCGCGCATAAGGATTTTCAATTTTTCCAATGATTTGAATATCTGCAAAAATCCGTTGTACATCTTCTCCCAGTTCATCGTTAACGTATATCAAAGTATTTGCATTCGTTTCTTTTTGAATCCAAAGGCGATAGCTATCGCTAAAACTATTCACCGAAGGCAGCCTTTTATCTTTTGCAAAAAGCTCAATAGCGCCCGCCTGACCATAATTTTCAGCATAAATCAAGACGCGATTCTTATCCTCAACTTGCTCATAAGCCTTGATAGTATGCTGCGCCAATTCGCTCCAGCCCAGCATATCCGCATAATCCTGTGGCAAAGCGTGTTGCTCGCCATCTTCCCAGCGAGTTGCGAAGTCTAATCCAATATCTTCTGCCAGGTATTTGCAATAACCTGCCATTTTGGGTACGGATAAAAATGGAATGCCAAGCGGGAGAATCGGTATCAATAAAGAAAGCATTAGTACCGGGATCAAAGTGCGTAACCAAATTTTGGAGCTAAGGTTTTCCCAGAAGATCGTACCTGCAGCGATCATCATTGGAAAAATGCCAATGGTATAATAACTTTTCCCATGTAAAATTAAGTAAATAACAATAGTAAATATAAAAAGCCAGCCAATGAGTCGAAAAGACTGCATTTTCTGATTAAAAAATAGAAAGAATAGAGCTGGAATCCACAAGATATTAGTGCTGATATTGATCAAAAATTGATCTATTATAAAATCAAAAGAGGAAACATTTACTAATTGATTACGTGCTAATTCTTGCATATGTGTAATGACCGGAAAATCATGCGTATATTGCCATATTAGGTTTGGTGCAAAGATTAATAATGCTATCAATACAGCCCAGAGCGTTTGTCGTTGCCAAAGCAAAGTTCGATGGGGCGTAACTAAAAGCGCTGGAACGAGCGCAAAAAGCAGGAAGGCAAGGTTGTATTTGTTCAAAAGACCCAAACCAATAGTAATTCCAAAATATATAATATTTTGTTTTTCTTTACTTTGTAAGTATTTAATAATGAAATAAGTAGAAAAAGTCCAGAAAAAAACATCGATAATAACGGGTTGGAATAACCAACTGGATCGAACCAACGCAGGAGAAACCAACATCCCAAAAGCTGCCAGGAACTGCGCATATTTTCCACCGCCCATCTCACGAGCTATCAAGGCAGTGATAATAAGAATACTTGTGCCTAAAAGGCTTGGAACAAGTCTTACAGCAAACATAGAATCGCTCAAAAAAGCCTGGATAAACCAAGCGATCCAGCCAATGAGTGGCGGATTCGACCAATAACCGGCATCCAAATGACGACCCAGTGCCAGATAAAGCATTTCATCGCGATGAAAGCCATAATTTACATTTGTAAAAAGATGAAAAATAAGCTTAGCGGCAGCTACACTCAAAATAACTGCCCACTCGATTTTAGGAAGGGATTTATGTTCCATTCGGGTTGATTTTTAGAGAATTTGATTTCAGAGGGCTATCTGCTTTTCTCGTAAAGGTTTGATTTTAAAAGCCTTACCGTCTTCATGGCAAATAAGTTGCGCCGCCTCTCGACCCGACATCATCGCCGTTGGTACACCACCGCCGACTGCCACCCAATGCCCACACATATAAAAACGATTCAATCCCGGTAAGCTATGAGACAAAGGTTTAAAGCCAATTTCTGGTGTCCAAATCCAACCTTCAAAACTGCCTTTCCAATTATTGGTAAAATTAATAAAAGTAACCGGCGTGCTTACGTCCACCATCTCCACTTTTTCTCGGACATTGCCAAATCTTTGTTCCAGTGCTTCGATCAATGCTTGCGCGATACGTTCTTTTTGAGCTTCATATTGAGCCCGATCCTTTTGGTACAAATTCATCCAATACTGATAATTGAATGTTTCTAACATGAAGGTAATCAAAGTTTTACCCTTTGGTGCCAGCGTTGGATCAAAATTATGGATGCGCACATACAAATCATCGACCGTTGTTTCTGGGTCAATTAACAAAGCTGGATTTACTGGAATGTACAGTGAATGCGGCTCATTTTCAAAGGTTCTATTCAAACCTAAGGCTACAAAAACTAGCGAAGGAAACGTTTTGTTTGCCTGGTAAAAATGGTTGAGTTTTTCATCTAAGTATTTACCTTCCAGCATTTTATAGATAGTAGAATAACCATCTGCAGCCGAAATAACATAGTCGCCGAAATATTGCTCACCATTTTCCAATTCTATCCCAATCGCTTGATCCTCTTTTGTCAAAATTTTCATCACTCTCGCGTTAAAATGAAATTTCCCGCCTAATGCTTCGTACCGATCGGCAATTTTTTGAGCGAACCGCATAGACCCGCCAATTGGATAGCCTGCATTTTTATTATGCATCCAAGCCAAGGTCATCATACTAAAAACAACCGCCATCTCCGGTTCAAACAAATTGGTAATTGCTTTTTTCAACAAAGGGTTTTTAAAATTTTGTGCATAGGTTTCATTACTTTGACGCATAAATTTGCCAAATACCCCCATGTAAGGAAGCATTTTCCAAAAATACTTCATTTTTTCCCAAATGTTGGTCAGCTCCGGAGCCTTGTCATTTTCCATTTCCCAATGCGTGAACTTGCGAATCGCTGCAATAAATTCCAGGATCTCTTCTTTGTCTTCGGGCGCTTTTTCCAATAATTCTGCTTCTAAGCGATCCACATTGGTAAACAGGCGAATGCAATTGCCTTGCTCATCTTCTACGCGGGCGTATTCTTCATGATCTATGATTTCCAACTTATCCATTTCGATTAATTCGTTCCACCGATCATACAAGGGTTCTCCTTCTCCCGAGCCTACGAGCCAGTGTAAGCAAAGATCAACAGTATAATCGCCTCTTTTCCAGGAGGTACATACGCCACCTGGCGAACTATTCAACTCAAAAATCTCGGTATTGTAATCATTCATTTGCAGGTAAGCACCAGCAGATAAGCCAGCCATCCCACCACCGATGATAAGCACTTTATTTCTCATGAAAATAAATTTTGGGTTCAAACCCAATTTAGGCTTATCCGCAAAGGATTTAGATGACAGATGTCAACAACAATAAATAATTAATCATTATCAATTAAAGCCATAATTGTAGGCAGGTTTAGCGCCAGTACGATCAATGATCGCCCAATGCCCGTGATCGGAAAGCGTATCCAAATACAAATAAAAAACCCAATTGTCGCGCATCGTTTCACCATTTTCAGGCGGGTTGAAATCGAGGTCGTCTTCATTGGCAGGAAGGGAAACAGGAAGCAAGCGGAAACGCCCGCCTTCGTTCAAATAGGCTTGTACTTTATCAGTAAGGGCTTCATTCCAGTCCTCTTCAGAAGCAAAGTTTTTGCGAAAAATCTGGTGCACTTCCATCACCAAATTGCGCGGCGATTCCAAATCATTTGCATCGAATAAAAAACTGGCTAAACCAGTATTCAAAGCTTGTTCAAAAGTTACATGGTTATTGGGCAACTGGCTCTGAAGCTTCACTTCTTTCTCGTCAATATCAAATTCCAAACCTGGTAATTGAAAAATCAGTTTTGCAGATTGAATCAATTCTTGCAAGTCAAAAAGCTCGCTTTGCGCGAATTGCTCTTCGAACCAAGCGGCGGCAGCGCCCGTCCAATGAAAGTGTTGTCGAATATAGTGCAACGTGGCTTTTTCGATAATGGTAATGCCAGGGCCATCTTGTGCTATTTTTAGAATCGTTTGTGCATCTTCGAGTGAAATGCGTCCATCGCCACGGTCGGTGGTCATTTTTTCGGCAAGTTTTAAGAGTTGCGCGTCGTATTTGATGCCGTTGATGGTTTTGTAGTAGGACATAGGCGGCAAGCTTTCATTAAAAAAAATCATCTGATGACTTTGAGTCACCAGATGATTTTAAACAGGAGTGTTATTGCTTTACAAACAACTCCGCACGACCATTTTTCAAATCGCGAATTACATAAGTTCCTTTCGGTAAAGTATTGGTATTCAAACGATTGGTGTTCTTTTGATTCAATAACAACTGACCTACTGTATTATACACTGCAAAATCAGAAGTTACATTTGTAAAAATGGCATCATTAACTGGATTTGGGAAGATGCGCCATTCCTGTGCAACATTATTTGGATCATCCACATCGGTCACATCACCAAAGGTAAAGATGGACACCGAACCACTGATTTCATTGGCAACAACCATCAACATATCGCCATTGGGGCTATCAGCAGCAGGAACAAATACAATGTTTTCAGGGCCAAGATCACCGGCATCAGCAGATTGTACATTCATTGTAAAATCGCGGTTGTTGACATATTTTACAAAAACAGGTTGCTTTGGATTTGAAATATTGAACAAAGCCACACCACCAATGCGTTCCAACCCTACAAAAGCATACGGTACGCCGTCAATTTCGGCGATGGTAATCGCTTCTGGCTCCGGGCCTTTATTATCGCTACGACTATCCAACGTATTATCGGTATTGCTGGCATTAAAATACATCGGATAAGCATTTGCAGTAATCTGTTCCAATTCATCCCCGCTATCGTAAACAAGATTGCCAAAAGCATCCCAAACAGTAAATGAGCGGCCGCCCAGTGGATGCAATTGATCAAAATCGGTATCGTTGTCAATATCGCCCAACCTGTTGGTAACATTCAAACGGCCTAGCACTGCATTGGCTTTCAAGGCAGCGGCATTGGGGAAAGCAGTTGGATCAAGCGTCAAAGAACTAATGCGGGCCTCTTCCTCAAAAGTATCATATTCTCTAGCGTCGCCTTCGTTCACTGTTATCATATAAGTTTTTCCATCTATTTCATAAGTAGCAATTGCGTCGGGTTGGAACATACCCCATACCGGCTGCGGCAGAATATTGACACCATTATCACGGTCGCTCGCATCCAAGCCATAGTTTTTAGCAAAGGTAATAATGCCCAATACGCTGTCATCGGTATCGCCTGCGCCAGCCAGCCCAAAATCATTGTCATTCACCACTGCAATCGCGCCATTTGGCAATAATGCAATACCTTCCGATTTGTCGCTTGCCAAATAACCAATAGAAGGCAAATTCAGTACTTTGGTCTTGTGAACAGGCACGATTCCGGCGGCTGCGAGTTCGTCGGCGCTCATCAATTCAAGTGTTTTTTCGCCGTTTGAACCAATCGAATCTTGCAATGAAAGTGGCGTATTCACAATATTGGTCGCTCCCACGAGGTTGATTTCATATACATATTTTTTGCCTTCTTCGTCTTCCGGGAAGCTCGAATCGCGCTCCAGCACCAAGAATTTGCCATTACCCGTGTAAACCGCATCGCCAATTTTGTCCACACGGCTTTGCGCCAAGCCTGCGTCCCGATTGCGTTCCAGCAAGTAAACATATTCGGATACCGGCGTGCCATCTTCAGGATTAATACCTAAAATGCGGATAACGTCTGATTTATTCTGAGTGGAATTGCCAGGATTAAACATCGGAGATTGGATAAAACCATAGATAATATCTTCATCTGAATTGTAAGCAATTGCCTCAAAGCCGCGATTGGCCCAGCGTTTGCTATAGACTTCAGGTAATGTCTCTTTTCCGTAAAATCCTTCTTCAAGACTAAAGCCCAGGATCGGAAGTGTAAGCAAAGAAGTACCTTTGGGTACATATCGTTCGATCAGCATACCATTGGGAGCGAATTTGTATAGCGAAGGACGATTCTCATCGCAAGCCCAGAAATTTCCATCTTTATCTTTTACAATGCCCTCAAAATCACCACCATACGGGTCGAGTGAAAGCTCTCGGTAGCCAATATTAGTGGTTGTATCCAAATAATCAATGCCATCAAAAACAGTGGCTGTATCTGGAAAGGTTTTCATTTTCTGTACTGGCGTTTCATCAAAACCAATCACATTTCCTTTGCCGGTGATGGGTTTGAGTTGTCCTTCGTCCATTCGATTCAACAGCGTTTCGCTGAAAGCAATCGAACCCGTCAGGAGATCAACTTCAAATTTTACAATTCTCGACTGATAATCAGGTAATTTAAATGGACGTAGTGGCGACAAGGCCCCAGCACTAAGATCAGCAGGCGTAATCACGCTGCTCGGGCTTATCGGTTCTTCGTTCGGACCGCGATCTGGAATCGTGTAAAACACATATTTGGTTTGAGTGGATTCGCTTGCATCAAAGTACAATCCTGAGAAACCGCTCAATTTTACAGGCGCTTGGGCAACGCCATTAAAAACAGGCGACCCCAGGTTTGGCAAGTTTACCAATTCATTGATTTTAAATTGCGTAAGAACCGGCGCCCCTCTAAAATGATCTTTGTAGCCTAAAGGAAAAACATCCAACACTTTTGCATTGGCTACGTCAATCACCGCGATCGCGTTATTCTCTTGCAAAGTTACATAAGCCCTGGTATCATTAGCAGAAAGGGCAATATACTCTGGCTCCAAATCCTGCGCTACGCTTGCATTTGGGCCATAAATGCGGATGCCTTTGTTGAGTAAAGATGCCTTTTTATCGTTATATGTTTGAAAGTTTACGGTTGTAACGGTGGCATTGGCAGCGCCATTCGATACATCAATAATACTTACAGAACCCTCAGGATCAACCGAATAATCGCTGTTGGGTTCGCCTTCATTGGCGGTCAACACTTTTTTGCCGTTATGCGAAAAAGTTACCATATCGGGCAAGGCACCAACCGTCACTTCTTTTATAAAATCGCCATTGGTATTAAAAAAAACAACCTTTCCATTATCGGTTTTATTATTGCTTTCCACAGCCACAGCCACCAGTCCATTGTACACAGCCACACTATTCACGCCGCCACCGTAAGTTGCCATAGCCAAATCCTTTACCTTGGTAGGGGTCGCAGGGTTACTAATGTCTAAGATTGTAACCGTATTGGCATCGGCATTGGTAAAAAATAAACGCGCAGAAGCCGCATCAAAAGCTGCAATTTCGGCAGCGCCAGCATCGAAAACATTGGTTTGATAAGTAGATAGAAAATTGAGTTGGAGATCGCTTTGCGCCTTGATTGTTGAATTTAACAGCAATGCAAATGGCAGCATCACAATTGCTCTAAGTAGGAGTGCTCTCATATTAATTAAATCGTTTTTGGATTGAAAAATAAAAATGCGAAGATAGATAAGATTATGTTAATGGAAGTTTAATTCCCAAACAAAAGAAGCGCATAAAAAACTTATGGACAAAGCCATACACATGGTGATTCTTTCGCGCAAAATATTAGGATTGAGTAAGTGGCGCTTGGCGTTGTCAATGCGATCTGATCGTTTTTGATAGGATTTTTCTTTGAAAGGACTCATTATCAAAATTTTGACCCAGCGTTTTTAATCGCTTCGCCGTTGAATTATCAGATGAGTTCTGTAATTTTGGCAGTTCATCAAAATACATTTCCTATGATTCGTAATATTATTCTTGTTTTATTGACCATTATTAGCCTGCAAACGGTTGTTGCACAAGACGCATCTACCAAGCCGAACCCTTGGGCCGGCAAGAGCGATGCAGAATTGCGCAAAATCGCTGATGAGTTGGCACATAAATATATCATCACCGATGGGCATGTGGATTTGCCTTATCGCTTAGAGACTAAAAATTTCCGCCTCACCAAAGAATTCATTGGCATTCCTGTGGAAACGACCGAAGGCGATTTCGATTATGTACGCGCCAAAAAAGGTGGCTTGGACGCGCCTTTTATGTCTATTTATATTCCTTCTTCCTATCAGGAGACTGGCGGTGCCAAAGAATTTGCTGATTCATTGATTGATATGGTGCGAGGCATTGCCGATGCGCATCCTGATAAATTTAAAATCGCTTTTCGCCCGAGTGATGTAGAAGCCAATTTTAAAAAAGGCATTATTTCGCTCCCAATGGGTATGGAAAATGGTGCACCGATTGGAGACAGCATCCAAAATGTGGAGTATTTCTACAAGCGTGGAATTCGCTATATCACATTGACACACGGAAAAGATAATTTAATTTGCGATTCTTCTTACGATACGACCCATACCTGGAATGGGCTCAGCCCCTTTGGCCGCGAGGTAGTCAGAGAGATGAATCGCGTAGGTATTATGGTGGATATTTCTCATGTATCCGATAGTGCTTTTTATCAGGCGGTCGCCTTGAGCGCCGTGCCTTGTATTGCTTCGCACTCGTCGGTGCGTGCTTTCACGCCAGATTTCATTCGCAATATGAATGACGATATGATTAAATTTTTAGCCAAAAAGAAAGGTGTTATCCAAATCAACTTTGGTTCGTCTTTCCTGGATCAAAAAATCCGCGATTATCAAGATCAAAAACGAGAAGAACTGCGCATTTTGTTGGAAAAGAAAGGCTTGAAAATGGATGATGATGCGGCTAAACCAATTATAGAAGATTTCCGCAAGAAGAACCCGACGCTCTACGCTGATGTAGAGAAAGTGGCTGACCACATCGATCACGTGGTGAAGATCGCAGGGATTGACCATGTGGGCTTGGGCTCTGATTTTGATGGTGTAGGTGATTCATTACCAACGGGTTTGAAAGATGTTTCCCAATATCCGAACCTTATTTACGCGTTGCTCAAACGAGGCTATAGCGAAGAAGATATTGCAAAAATTTGTTATAAAAACGTCTTCCGCGTGTGGGATCGAGCCGATCGCTATGCAAAACAGATGAAAGATAGAAATAAAAGAGCAAAAGAAAGTAACAACTAAGAAATTAATTATTTGTAATTGATTGTTGGTTAAGTTTTTAAATACGATTGTTAAAAATCACTTGACCGCAGGCGGAAAAGTTTAAATGTCAATATAAAAGATGAACAACAAACGAATGAGAAAATTGAGTGCAGGAGCGATGGTGCTTTGCTTTGTGTTGGTGTATTGTAATAATTTATTTGCACAAGCTGCGGACGCCGATACTACCATATACCCGGTAGCAGAAGAGCCTCCGAGGTTTCCTGTTTGTGAAAAATTGGATACGACGATTGAATTCAAAAATCAGTGTGCGCAGCAGCAAT
>JANRME010000122.1:0-4105 GCA_033761835.1 Saprospiraceae bacterium | reverse complement strand
TAATCCACAAAAATCCACCGTGATAAAAGCGTAATCGCCAACCAATCGGATATTATTATAAGCCGGTAAAGCCCTGGTAATCAGGTTTGTATTTACATATTGAGCAATTTGCACAGGGTTTTGCTTATCGCTAATATCAATCAAACGCAAGCCTCCTGCATCGTAGGCGAGATAAAGTATATTATCCCGGATTTCTATACCACGCGCATTGGGTGGGTAATTGGCTACACCGGGCCAAGAAGGATCGGGTTGAAATTGTGAAACAAATATAGGATTTTCCTTATCCGAAATATCAAGAATAATAATGCCATCTTCCATCGCGCCGAGGTAAGCATATTGCCCATCGGTGCGCACAATAGCGCAGCCTTGCATATAAGTCGTTGAATCCCAGATCGCTGCAACAGAAACATTAGAAGGGTCGCTTACATTCAAAATAGCCAATCCGGCTTTTTGCGTGGTACCCTGGAAGTTGCCGAGTGAGAGATACAAATAGTCACCATCTTGATGGAGATTATTGACATTCAAGTTGTGAAAACTGCTTGGGGGCAAAGTATCGATTGAAATTGGATTGGAAATATCGGAAATATTATAAATGATTAGCCCTAAACTCAAGCTTGCCGAATAAAGGTAAGGTTGTTCATTTCGATCAAATAAGGAAGAGAAAGTCGAAAAAAGTCCAGATAACTCAAATTCCGAGCGTTTTTTAAAAGATACAGAAACATTTGTAGGTTGACCAAAGCTGGAGAATGATAAGAAAAAGTATGATATAATAAATATTAATAAACACTTTGTTTTTATGAATTTAAACATAAAAATTAATAAATTTTTAGCGCTTTTTAGGAGGAATCATTAGTACAACCATAGAAGCACCGATCAAAGATAAGAATATCCACAAAAACCACGAATCAACCTGGGCGGCTTTTCCTGAAGCGATTTGTATGGTTTTCCAGGTCACATAAATCGTCATAATGGATACCAAAAAACTGAGCCAACGAAGTACCCATTGTGTTTTTTTATAATAATAAGCTGCATTCTCAGGCGTGATTTTTACAGGGTAATTCAGCTGGTGCGGTCTTTGACAGAGCCAAAGGAATAAAGCAACCATAGCGCTCATAATGATAGGCAATACCCAAATCATTATTTTGGAACCCCAATCATCCGGCTGACCTGAAAAATCAAAATGTACAGGAATTTGATCTGGCAATTGGGAATAGTTCATCCCGACCAACACAAAACTGGCGATAATAGCGAGAAATATGATGCGTTGAAGCCACCTGGCTGCATCAGAGATGGGAATATCTAATTTGGGTCGCTCTTCTTTTGCCATGAATACTCATTTTACAAAAACAAGGCGCATAAAAATAGTGATTTTAATTTGTCAACTGCCGCTTAAGCTCCTTTATTTCTACATCGTATTGCCTCAGTTTTTTCTGCAACTCCAGATTGTCGCGCTCCAGCTTTTCTATGCGGCGCAACATGGCATCTATTTGAGCTTGCACATCACCTGATGCGGCCGATTTGCTATCACTCTTTCTGGGGGACTCAATGATAGTGGGATCTTCATCATCCGACGCTTCTTGGTTATCGCTCACCGTTTGTTCGATGCCCAACAAACGCTTGGCTTCCACGAGTGGATCCTTGCCGTTGTACAGCGCTGCGCCCACAAATGCTAAGGGTACGAGAATAATCATGACCAAAAGGAAGCGCGTAAAACCGGTTACTTTTCTTCTTGCCATTGGATAAATATTTATTATTTGGTATCTGCTTTTGAGTTAATACAATTTAAACAGTTTACAGTTGTACAAATATAAGTTCTTGCAGACTTATTTATAGTAGTATTTCTACTGACAAGCGGAATTTTCGGATGAAGCGCTACTGCAATGGCATTCAAAATACTTTCATTAAGATTTTTAATCATTTTTCTGTAAAAGGATTCAAAATAAGCGAAAGAATAAAATGTATTTAAAAGTTTGATGAACAAATTGATACGTATTATTTTTTTAAATCATCACTTTTTGTTTGAAAAATTCTACTTCTTTGGGCAACGTTTTTCCAATTCAAGGCATCTACCTTATATAGACTTGAAATACACCATGTTTTCCTTCATATACATAAGTCGCTAGTCTCCGGAATTAGCGACTTTCTTTTTTCTCTTTCTTCCAAAATGATTTAAAAAAATTACTGCTTCAATAGGGGGCTACCGCTCTGGATGCATCTTTATATCAATATTAATCTACTAAATAAAAATGCTTTTTCTACGCAATAGAATTACATCATTCTAAATGAATATCTATTGCTTCAAACAAAAAAGTATGCAAAAATCATAAATCACTATATCATTCTCTGAGCCATATCTTGTTAAAAAATTAATAGCGCATATCAATACATGAAATAATATAATATTTGATGCACAATTTTTGATTATTCATTAAACCTTCAAGACCAATTTATAATACTATTTTTTTACTCTTGTTGCTACTTGGAGTAGCATGGAGAAACCTTATACATTTAGTATCAAATATAAAAACTTTATAGCGCCTCTCTCTTTATTTGCTTTGGGAATATTATTTTTATACATTGCTTCGTTATAACGGAGGCGCTTTTCCCCTTGATTTTGAATCGGTTAAAAAAATAATATGAAAACAATATTCATAATAAAGCTTTGTATTGCACAAATTGCCTTGTCCATTCATTTTTCAAAAGCACAAGACTTAACTTATCATATTTTTGTAGGGAAAAAGCACGCTGGTATCCTGAAAGCCCAAATGAATAAGCTCGAAGGCGATTTATTTAAATTGCATTTGGAATCGAATACCGATTTTACTTTGGTGGAAATTTATACGTTATTGGAAGCAGAATACCGAAATGGGCAATTGCAGCGCGCATCCAATCTTCAAAAAGTAAATGGAAAAGTAAAAAATACATCACAAATTACCTGGATCGGAAATCAATATAAAATAAGCCTTGCCGGAGAGGAGCGCTTTTTGCAAAAGAATATCGTTTTTAGTGTGGCAATGCTCTATCATATTGAACCACAGGGTGTTAATAATATTTTCTCCGAACGTTTCGGCGTATTTTGCAAAATTAATAAAACAGCTTCTAATCAATACGAATTGGAAATGCCGGACGGTAAAATCACCAAATACCTTTATTCTAATGGGATTTGCACAGAAATGCAATCCGATCATACATTGGCTAATATTCGTTTGATATTACAAGATAAATAAATAAAATTTATAATAATCATCTTAATAAAGTAATGTTTTGTATGATTGATCCTTCTTCCTGTTCATTACTATCATTTAGCAATTGATACCGTACAAGGGCAGCGTAAATGCCTGATTCTAAGGGCTTTTGGCGAAATAATCCATTCCATTGAATATCTGGTGTATTGCTTTCAAATACCACGCCCCCCCAACGATTATAAATAGTTAATTGAAATTGCTGAAAAGCGCAATTGCTAAATAATTCAAGGCGGTCATTTTCTCCATCATTATTAGGGCTAAAAGCTGTTGGTAAATAAATATTACATTGACAAGGCTCTTTTTGAAGCTTGAATTCATAGGTAGTAGGCAAAATGCAATTTTTATCGGAAGCCCGATAGATACCTGCCCGATCCAGCGTTCGCGGATTTTCTTTGGTTTCATCATCCCATGTAAACAATGGGCCAGGTAAGTTCACACGCCAACTTTCGCCACATTGTAAAATGCTGTCTATCTGTACGATATGGTTAGATGCTGCATCGCAGGTTTCTTTAAAAGAAAACGCCATTGTATCAGGTCTTACTTCTGCAAACTCGTCACCTTTGGTGAATGCTAAATTAAAGAATGTAATATCCAATGGAGAAAACCCTATATTTATTTCGTTTGGAATTGCAGATTGAAAATCTTGCCACTCAAAACACTCACCTGTCAAAGAGTCCAACGGAAATTGCATCAAAAAACCTAAATCATTACTTGTATGACTTGCATATAAATCTTTATTGCCTATAATATTAATCGTTCTTTTTTTATCAATAGAATGATAAATAAAACCTGTATGTAAAGATTGATCAATATTCAACTTGCGTTGTTCTAAAATTTCACCCTGACTTGATAATAAAAGC
>JANRME010000121.1:0-11956 GCA_033761835.1 Saprospiraceae bacterium | reverse complement strand
TTTGGCTTCTGGTAACGAATTGAATGGTTTGTCACTGGGTGCGGTTGGTAGTGGTACAACGTTGGAATACATCGAAATCTATGCCAACTCCGATGATGGTATCGAATTTTTCGGTGGTGCACCAAATCTGAAATATGCCGTAGTTGCTTTCGCGGAAGATGATTCTTATGACTGGGATGAGGTTTACACGGGTAAAGGTCAGTTCTGGTTCTCGATTCAGCGCCCTGACATTGCTGATGCAGCAGGTGAATTGGATGGTACGACACCAGATGATTTGACGCCATTCTCCAATCCTACCATTTACAACTGGACACACATTGGTTCAGGTATTGGCGCAACTGCTTCTAACCCAATTGGTTGGTTGTTCCGTGCTGGTACGGCTGGTACGGTTGCGAACTCCATCGTAACCGCTCAGAAAGGCAAAGTATTGGAAGTACAGGATAAAAATGCTGGTACCAATGACTCTTACGAGAAATTGAAAAACGGTTCCTTGAAGATTTTGAATAACGTGTTCTACGGTAATGGTTCTAACGCTGGCATCAATGCCACTTCAACAGGCATTATCCGCGTAACTTCCGGTCAGCCAACACAAGATGAAGCAACACCAACTACGTTAATCAATCATTTGACTACGAACCAAACTTCTTTGGAAAGCGCAGGTATCCGTAGCATCAGCCGTATTCAGGATGGTAAGTTAGACCCACGCCCAAGTGCAAATGGTTCTGCCTACACAACTCCACTGGCTGCATTGCCTGCTAATGATCCTTTCTTCACAATGACTAGTTATAAAGGTGCATTCTCTGCGGATGAAGCACAAATGTGGTTGGAAGGCTGGTCAACTTTGGATCGCAATGGCCACCTAAATTTGGATACACCCACTTCTGTTGATGAGGAATTAGACAAAGCAGTTGTTGACAGATTTAAAATGTATCCGAATCCAGTTACTCCTGGCTTTATGTTTACTATCGAGTCTGACTTCGATGAGCAGGTGAGAATTGATATTTTCTCTATTGACGGACGATTGATTAGAACAGTGCCAGTTCGTGCTACTGGTTTTGTAAAACAGCAGATCAATGGATTGGATAGAGGACTTTACATTATCAAGTTTACAACAGAAAGTGGTAGATTTGCTGCCAAGAAATTGGTTGTTGAATAAATCTACATATAACAGAATTTAGAGAGAGCAGGAGGTTCTATGCATAGAACCTTCTGCTTTGCCATTTTAAACAAACATCTTTATGAGTATCAAATTCGCATTTAAAAACATTGCCACAGTTATTCTCTTACTGCCTGCATTTACCCTGCTGGGACAAACCGGCGTGCTGAGTGGTAGAGTGATTGACAAAGCATCAGGTGAAACGCTGATTGGCGCTTCTATAGTGATACAGCTAAACGGAGAACAAAAAACGGGAACGACTACTGACTTTGACGGAAATTATTCGATGGATGTGGAAGCTGGCACCTACGACATTGTCGTAAGCTATGTTTCCTACAGTAAACAAACGATTACTGGATTTGAAGTTAAAGCCGGAGAAGCAAATACCTTGGACATTGCATTGGAATCTGAATCTCAACAATTGACAGAAGTAGTTGTAACTGCTACGGTTGTAAAAAATACAGATGCTGCTTTGATTACTTTGCAACGTAAAGCCTTTGCCATCCAGGACGGGGTATCATCTCAGCAAATCAGCCGCACCGGTAGCTCTAATGCTGCTGACGCGATGCGCCAATCCACAGGCGCGGTAGTAGAAGGCGGACGCTTTATTGTTATGCGTGGTTTGGGCGACCGCTATTCTCTATCTCAATTGAATGGTATCACGTTGCCCAGCACTGACCCCTATCGCAATAGCACCAGCTTAGACTTGATCCCTGCACAGATGATTGATAATATTGTTACTATTAAAACTTTTACACCTGACCTACCAGGTAACTTTTCTGGGGGGTTGGTTAACATTAACACCAAAACTTTCCCTGATAAGTTCAATTTATACTTTTCATTAGGAACAGAGTATAATACGCAAGCTTCCTTAAATGATAATTTTAATGGACATCCTACAACAGGAGATACAGATTGGTTGGGTTTTGATGATGGTAGCCGCGATCAGCCTTCTTTGTTGTTGGATCCTAAGGTACGAGAACAAATCAGTAATTATATTGATGCTCGTAATCCAAGTCCTTCTTTTAATTCATTGCGCGGAATTTTCAACGGCGCTGCTCGCGGATTGAGCAATCAGTTTGTGCCAGAACTGCGTACTTCGCCACTGAATTCCAGCGTGAATTTCTCTATCGGCGATAAATTTAAGTTGTTTGGGAATGATTTAGGTTTTACTCTAGGCACTAACTACTCTTCTAACTTCAACTACTACGATAATGGCGTTACTGCCATTTATTTCAATAACGTATCAAATCAGTTAGCTGAATATCAAATTTTGGATGACGACTCCAAGAGTACGCAAAATCCGCAGTTGGGTATTTTATTCAACGCGGCATATAAATTTGGAGATAATCACGCTATTAATGCCAATATTGTCTTCAATAATGACGCAGAGATAACAGGCCGTACTCAAAATGGTAGTTCTTTGGGCCGTATATCTGACTCCTCCGCAGAGTTCAACACCAATTCCTTAGAATTTGCACAGCGTCAGTTTACAACTTATCAGTTGAGTGGTACACATAACTTCCCTGGTTTGAAGAATACGGAAATTGAGTGGGTGGTTAATACAACTTCTTCTTTCCAAAAAGAACCGGACTTGCGCTATTTTGCTTATACAAGTGTAGGAGATGGCGATGCGAAAGAGTTTTTCATTAACCAATCGGAAGTTCGTTTCCCGAGTCACTTTTTCCGTGAATTGAATGACGATATGTCACAAGCAAAATTGGATATTTCAATTCCTTTTTTGACCAAAGGCAACCCAGGTAGCTCTAATCAAATCAAATTTGGTGGCTTGTATAGTACTATGGATCGTGATTTTACTGAATATTTCTACGAAATTTTAAATACAGGTCTTCCATCTGATCAGAGTTTTTCCACTTACAAAGGCGATTTTGCGGCAGCTTTTGATTATAGCAATTTTGGTATCATTGATACCTTACGGAATGCCAACGGCGACATTACGCGCTATCAAAATGGTTATTTCTACCTCGACCGTACTACTCCCAACAGTTTCTATACTGGTTCGCAAGATGTATTTGCTGCTTATTTGATGACTATCCTCAATGTCACACCGAAATTAAAAACTATTGTTGGGGTAAGAATGGAAAGTACCAATTTGAACGTTAAGAGTGGTAATACCAACTTTCCAGAAGGAAAAATTGACCTGACGGATTATCTTTATTCAATCAACCTCATTTATGCGCTGAACGAAAAATCAAACGTAAGGGTTGCCGCTTCTCGCACATTGGCGCGCCCAAATATGCGCGAATTGGCGCCATTTTTACAGTTTGACTTGAAAGATGGTACGTTCAATATTGGTAATCCAAACCTAGATCGTACATTGATTCAGAACTTTGATTTCCGTTATGAACTGTACCCTCGCGTCGGCGAGCTTTTGGCATTTAGTGCTTTCTACAAAAACTTTAATGACCCGATTATCCGTGCTTTTAATCCAAGAGCTTCCGTACCGGAATTGTCGTTTATCAATGTGGATGAAGCAAGAGTGTATGGTCTTGAATTTGAATTCCGGAAAGGTTTGGATTTCATTACTCCGAGTTTGAACAATTTCTATTTTAGCACCAACCTTGCTTTGATTGAATCTGAATATGACATTCCGACAAACGAGATTGAAAATTCTAAACAAATTGACCCAAGCTACGACCAGACAACTCGCCCTTTCCAAGGGCAGGCGCCGTTTATTGCTAACCTTATTTTGTCTTATATTAATCCAGAAAAAGGCTGGGAATCTTCTTTGGCTTTTAACGTGACCGGCGAAAGATTGTACAGTATCGCATTGTTTGCTACGCCTGATATTTATGAACAACCATTCCCGCTGCTTAACTTCAAGTTGACCAAGCGTTTTGCAGATCATTATCAGGTTGGCTTTACCGCTAGAAATATCCTGAATTCAGTAAATAAAAAGACACAGGAATTTAAAGGACAGGAATACATTGCAGAATCTTACACATTGGGAACTGGTCTGGGCCTCAGTTTATCATATTTTATTAGATAAATTAGCATTATTTAAATAATGATGTAAATAAAGTCTGACCAATTGGTCAGACTTTATTTTTTACCGCACTAAGGTTACATCGCCTCTATAAGGAACAATTTTTCCATTGGTCAATTCGATTTCGAAGAAATAGACATACACTCCAGGATTGAGTTTTTTGCCTTTAAAAGTGCCGTCCCAGCCCTTACTTTCATCATTGGTATAAAAATCAGTAGCTGTAAACACCTGATCTCCCCAGCGTTGATAAAGATATAAGCGTTTGATTTTGAAAAGAGTACTACCGGAGTATATCATAAAAATATCATTATAACCATCGCTATTAGGGGAAAAAGCATTCGGAATAAATATTGGAATATCATTCGTCAGCGTTACCAAAAGATCATCCGTTGCTTCACAACCAAGGTCATTTCTAACGGTTACTCGATAAAGCGTTGTCTCTGTTGGAGAAACTCTTTGCTGCCAGCATACACAGGAGTCGAAAAGCTCATTGCTCTCTTCCCAGCGCATCCCTGTGATCTCGCGGCGCGGCACATTTACAATCGGCTCTAAGACAACACTTTCTTCGGTTTTGTCAATGACCATGTCCGCTCCCAGATCGACGCGCAGTTTCATTCCATCACCCAACGTAAATTTGGTTTCGTAGCGGCAACCGTCGGCATCTTCTACGGTTAGGCGATACTTGTCAGCCCCTAATCCTGAAAAGCCATTCACTAATTGAAATGGGCCACCATTCAGGCTATATAAATAAGGCGGCGTGCCACCAAAAGTTTGTGCGATCTGAATTTGCCCGTTTTTATCTTTTTCGCAGAGCGGATCGAATATCTTGGCTTCTATGCCGGTCGGATAATTCGTGCTATCTATTACTTCTACCACATCCTGCGCAGTGCAACCATTATCAATATTGGTTACTTGTAAAGTATAAATGCCTGGTCTATTGACCTTTACTAAGGGTAAATTGGGATTAAGAATTGTGGCGCCATTATTAGAAGACCACTCAAAAGCTAAATTGTTACTGCCATTCGAATTCGTAGCATCGAGTGTAACTTCGGATATATTGCAATCTAACAACAGATCTTGCCCAGCTTGTGCGATGGGCGCAGCGCGATCGGCAAGCACCAAAACCGTATCACTATTGATACAACCATTATTCCCATTTTGAACCGTCAAAATATAAGTCCCGATTTGATTTACCGTTGGTTGAGTCGAAGTGGCATTCGCTAAAATATTCCCGTTCAAAGTGGCCCAATTATAACTGATTCCAGCACCGATGGCCGAGCGCGACCCATCCAATTGGGTTTCATTTTTTATACAAGTCAAATATTGATTCTCACCAGCGTCAACGTTTGGGAGATCATAATTCGCACTTACCGTCACCGTATCCCTGCCAATGCAGCCCAAACGTGTATCTTGAACTTCCAAATAAAAATCTCCAATCGAGTTTACATTCAATTGTTGACCATTAGCGATAAATTGATTTTGCTCATTGAACCAGCGATAGATAATATCCGTGCCGTTTTGTGATTTGGCAGCATCCAGCACAACCGAATCGGTTAGGCAATCGAGCATACCTTGCACTTCCGCAACTGCCCCCGGCACGTAAGAATCGTTGAATACTTCTACGGTACTTGGTTCAGAGACACAACCGTAGGTTTTATCTGTCACAACGAGTGTGTAAATGCCTGATTTAGAAATACTTGGTTGAGCAATGTGCCGATTGGCATCATTGATATTAGGCCCAGTCCATTCATAATCCAAATCCCCATTGCTATTTGGGCTACCCAATTGTACGGCAGTATCTTTGCAATTTAATCGAGCATCCGCTCCAGGATTGGCGATGGGTAAAGTTTTTTGAGAAACGTTGATGCTATCGGTAGTGGTGCAACCAAATTGATCTTCCAGCATTACGCTGTAAGTTCCTTGTGTATCCACGGTAATCGAATCGATTTGCGAACCCGTTGACCAAAGAATATCGGTAACGTCTGTGTCGTGTTCTACTCTCAGCTTTGCTTGCAAACCCTGACAGAAAAAGGTATCGCCGATAATCTCGGCCTTAGGCCCTGCTCTTTCCAGGATTTCGACCGAATCTATTCCTTTACAACCATTGATATCCGTGACTTCTACGCTATAAATAGCACCCTGATTGATGAGGATTTCAGAAAAATTTTCGCCGGTTGACCAATGATATTCTTGGAAGACTTGACTGACACGAATGGGGGTTTCCTGACCATCGCAAATGGCGGTTGGTGCAATAATATTGGGTTTAGGTTTTTCAAAACCTCTGATCACTGTACTATCTTGATTAGTGCAACCATTTACATCGGTTACAGTCACTCGGAACGTATCTGGCGTGTTTACAGGAATAGTCGGCGTGGTCATGCCATTCGACCAAAGGATTGAATCAAAATTACTGGAAACACTTATTTGAATGATATCGCCACTACAAATTTGATTTGGGCCATCAATTTGCACATCAGGTAAGGAATCTTCGCGTACCGAATACCTCGCAGTGGCGTTGCAGCCATTCTCATCAGAGACCGTGAGGGTGTAAACATCGCCTTTATCTACGGTGATGCGACGAGTGGTATCACCGGTTGACCAGGCATAACGCTCAAAGTCAACATTCGCATCCAAAATAATGCTACTACCCTTGCAAAGATTGGTATCCCTTGATCCAGGCGGCATTTCTATTACATAAGCATCCACCGTTATCGAATCAATACCGGAGCAGCCGTTTATATCTGTCACGGTTACAAAATAAGTATCACTGGAAAAAACTCTGGTGACGGCACTTGTACTGTCATTTGACCATTGGTAACTCACGAAAGGCTGCGTCGTCCTTAATGTTCCGCCAATGTCAGGGCAAAACTTTATATCGCCAATAATATCAGGATCTGCTTTTTGAAAAGCACTAATCGTAATGCTGGTATCTCCGCTACAACCTTCTGTATTGGTTACTTGCAAAGTGTAAGTGCCAGGAGAATCAATAGTAGCAAAAGGTGTAATGTCACCATTTGACCACCTATAAGTTTCGTAAACCGGATCGGTTTCAATACGGATGCTGGTTTCAGGGCAAATACCTGAAGCACCTCGAATGTTAGGATGTGGCGTCGGGCTTTCAATAACTGTCACCGAATCAATGCCTACGCAGTTTTCGGCATCCGTCACGGTTACAGAATAGTTCCCTTGTTCAGTGATATTGATAATCGAATCAATGGCATTATTTGACCAGCGATAAGTGTTAAAACCTCTTGTTGCAGCTAAAGTGGTCGTATCCTGGGGGCAGATGCTTGAATCGCCAACAATATCGACATTCAATTGATCTTTTTCTCGCACCAGCAACGTATCAGTACCCGTACAGCCGTTTGAGTCAGTCACTGTCACCGAGTAGTTTCCTGTTGCAGTTACATTTATAGTAGGCGTTTGAGAACCATCTGACCAAAGATATTTCATAAAAGTTTGCTCCGTGCGCAGATTGGTACTTTGGTCGTAGCAAAAAACGGTATCGCCTTGTATGGTCGTTGTAGGTTTGGGCGCTTCGTTGATAATTGTTGCAGCGGAGCCTTCGCAGCCATTCACATTCGTTACGGTCACGCTGTATGACCCTTGAGAAGCAACTTTAATCGTGCGGGTTCGAGCGCCGGTTGACCAAAGATAGCTTAAAAAATTACCCCCAGCATCAATGGTAATGGTATCGCCACGGCAAACGAGCTTTTCGTCGCTGATGTTCACCTGCGGATTATCGGATTGGGTAATGGTAATGGAATTGGAATTGGTACAGCCATCAAAGGTTGTCACTGTAACGCTATAAGAATTGGGCATATTTGTAATCATGGTCTGGGTGCTATCACCATTTGACCAAAGATATTTTAGATACCCGGGGCCGGCATCTAAGGTAGTGGATTCTCCGACACAGATTACGGAATTACCTAATATGTTAGGTGGGGCATTTGAATTGACCGTGATGAACATCTCATCTGCCAAACCGCATTGCCCATCGTTGATCGTTAGAATATATTGAATCGTACCGAAATAAGTATTGGGAATGGTTACAATCGCTTGAGGATCGTGAATATCGCTTAAGAAATTCAATGTCTCAGGATCGCCGATCCAGGTATAAATGACATTCGGACTGACGTTGCTTGCCGAACCATTGAGCGCAAAAGGTGTAGTACCTGCGCATACTTGCTTGTCCTCACCGGCTGTGACGGTTTTATTTCTACAAACAGGATCAGCCAAACAATTCAAATAAGGAGCTGCGGAGCCTCCCCAAGTCAAGGTAAATCCTCTGGTCGTTCTTGCAAAATTATCCAACAACAAATAGTAACCATCGCCAGGCTGTACCACCATTGGCGCTACAAAACCATCGGAATAAATGAGGTTATCCGGATCAAACCAAACCCCTTCGGAATTATCCGTTGCACCTTTGCCGAGCCCTGTTGCAGGGCAAAAATCACAAACATAAGGTGCAAAAGAGCAGCGAACAGGCTCCCCAAGGCTATCGCAGGTTAAATTTGGACCGAAGACCATAAAATCATAGTCCTCGCCATATCCACCAAAAGGCGTAATCGTAAATTCGATCACGCTATTGGGGGGCATATCCTGCCGGAATTCAAAATAATACCAACCGCTTCCGTTCTCGGCGGTAGAATCCAAAGGAAGGGCCAACTCAAAACACCCAAAATCGTTGTTAGGGTTTTTGAAATCATCAATCCCAATGCTTGATGGCGTAAATCGCACTGCTCCATCACTGCAAATGATCTGGGCAGTTACACAGTCGTTATTTTGCGCTGCAATATTATAATAAAATAGCAGGCAATGACTAAATATGGCAATTAATTTCCAAGACTCTCGCCACATTTTTCATCGGTTTTTGTAGTGACTAAATATCCCATTGCACTGCCAATAATGACAGTCCAATATTAAATAAGGATATGGTCATGGAACATTACAACTCGCTACTGGGGTCAGGAAGATTATGATGTTGTCCTTATATAATGTTCGTGGTAAGAGTGTACTGCGGTTAAAGTTTTTCAAATGCAAAGCACCTGATTTCATATCTTGAACAAAGATAATTTATTTTTTTGAAAATATAGTGCTTTGCCGAATGAATTCGACACAATTACTCACAAGTGGTTCAAAAGGAATTAATTATGATTATAAAAACATCAATACATCCCAATTGTTACCTTGGAATATATACTTTTTAGGTAAGTTTTCTCGATAAATTGTTTGAACGCGCTTAGGTCGTTAATGCCGAAAAAGGATGGACATACGGGCTAGAGGGGATGCCTTATGGTGAATGTCCTTAATCCGACGCTAATCTAAAAACTTTTTTTATTATACCAAACCTCTGCGCTTTATTTCTTCAAATACAAGTCCATATTCTCTGCTCATATCACCGGTCACCGATGCATTTTCTTCAGCTCGTCTTATCAGATACGGTACAACCTCGCGCACGGGGCCGTAGGGTACATATTTGGCAACATTAAAACCGGCTTTTGCCAAATTAAAACTTAAATTATCGCTCATCCCGTACAATTGGCTGAATAACAAATAAGGATGATTGCCTGGAATGCCGCGTTGAATGATTAGTTCTGCCTGTAATATGGCACTATCCGCATTATGAGAGGCATTGCAAGAAGCAAGTTCTTCAAAATTATCAACACAAAAACGAACGGCAGTATTGAACGCATCGTCCGTAGCTGACTTGTTGGGATGGATGGGAGAAGGGTAACCCATGCGGAGGGCGCGCTCGCGTTCTTTGTCCATATAGGCTCCACGCACCAATTTGGCACCTAAAATATACCCATCTTTTTTTGCTTGATTAAAAGAATTCGATAAATATTGCAACTGATCGGTTCGATACAACTGGAAAGTATTATATATTACTGCTTTTTCTCGATTATAACGCTTCATCATCAGGTTCACCAAATGATTGATACTATTCTGAATCCAGGTTTCTTCGGCATCAAAAAAAACGCTTACGCCTTTCAGACTGGCTACATAACAAATCGCATCTACGCGCTTGAGCACATTTTTGTATTCTGCCCGCAATTCCTGACTCAAAGCGTCCCCGCGTTGGATGGCTTCCAATAAACCAAAGCGCGCCAAACCGCTTATTTTACTACTCACGATAGGTACGCCGGGCGTTTGCGATGCGAATTCAATTGCTCGGATCGTTTCATTCATCGTGTAGTTAAAATCCTCTTCTTTTTCTTTGGCCTCTGCGCCATAATCGAGGATCGTTAACACATTCTGGCGTTGAAGTTTCTGAATCGTTTTTTGGGTTTCCAACAAAGTCGTACCGCCGCAAAACTGTTCGTAAATTGTATTTTTTACAATTCCTTCTACAAAAGGCAGATGCATCTTGATGGCGGCTATTCCCAGCTTGGAGCCAATACCCACCAGCCAGTGTTTGTTCATGAGCGCAAAAAGGCGCGCCGATTTGCGCAATTCATCATCTGATTTACCTGCAAAAGCTATTTCTGTATTGCTAAAATCCGGGAGTTCATTCTGGTATTGCATTTCACTTGTATTGACTGCATTAGCAGCAGTTTTAAAAGTCGGGATAATGGTTGTATTGTTCATGTTTTGAAGTTGAATAATGCCCTAATATTTAAATATTACCCATTCCAAGTACTCCAAGCGTGTTCAGCCTGCAAATGTAACATTTCCATGCCATTGCAGGTTTTTGCACCGTAGTTTTTGCCTTTTTTTAAAAATACCGTTTCGGGGGGATTGTACACCAAATCAAAGAGTAAATGTCTATTGCTCAGGCAATAATACGGAATATTAGGATAACTTTCAATATTTGGTAACATTCCAACGGGCGAAGTATTAATTATTAGACGAAATTCATTCATCAGCGCTTTATCAAGTACTTCATAAGTCAGATTTGCTTTGCTCGCTTCGCGCGAAACGCTTTGATGCATAATACCCATTTTGCGCAATACATACATCACCGCCTTGGCAGCACCGCCCGTACCCAACACTAAGGCTTGGATATTTGATATATCGTTTGTTTGCAAAAAATTTCGCAAAGAAACTTCAAATCCATAGGCATCGGTATTGTGACCTGTGAGTCGTCCATTTTTTATTTTGATTACATTCACCGCCCCAATCTCATTAGCACTCTCATCCAACTGATGTAAATAAGGAATCACTTGCTCTTTATAAGGAATGGTGACGTTGAGCCCGCTTAAATTCGGATAACTTTTAATCAATTGAGGAAAAAGGATAATGTCTTCAATTGGGAACAATTCATAAAAAGTATCGCTAATGCCCTCTTCTTCAAATTTTTGTGTAAAATATTTTTTGGAAAAAGAATGCGATAAAGGATAGCCGATCAGACCAAACAAGCGGTGATGACTCAACAAATCTGGATTTTTATGAAATGATAGCATTTTATATGTTCCAATCATTTTTATAAACAAGGCAAAATAAAACTAAGTATATTTTAAAAGCTAAAACGACGCAACTTACTTTTCAGTTAATTCTTTTCCAAAAAAAAATCCAAAAGATCAACGTTCAAATAGCTATCAAATCATTGAAACAACGCCTCCCGCATCAGCGCCGGCGGCATATTGCCGATTTTTAATAATTTTTCATGAAATTCTTTCAAAGAAAAAGCATCGCCTTTCGCTTTTTTATATTCATCGCGCATTTTGAGGATTTCGCTCATGCCCATGAAGTAACCAATAAAATAACCCGGCCGGGAACTAGCGGAATCAACCTCCAATTGCGCGGCCCAGCGCAGGAAACCCACGCGATCGGTCATCAGTTGCACGGCT
>JANRME010000120.1:0-30380 GCA_033761835.1 Saprospiraceae bacterium | reverse complement strand
CGCAATTGTTCTTGAATTTCGGTTGGCGCTTCTTGTAGCATAGAATGTAGTATTGATGCTGCAATCTGATCGGTTTTATCCAAATCTTCTTTGCTACCCGAGGTACATACCCAGCGAAAAGGACCAAAGCCATAATCAAAACACAAAGGCCCCATAATGTCTTCCACGTAAGACGGATATTTATATGTTTGCGTTGGTGCATCTTGCCAAATATTTGCACCCGCTTTTCCGGCTTCCAGTAAAAAGGCATTGCCATAATCCCAAAAATACATACCGCGTGCTTCTAAAGTGTTGATAGCATTGACATGGCGGCACAAAGAATTGCGTACTTCCTCTAAAAATTTTTCTTTATTGCTTGCTAATAATTCCTTTGCCTGGGCGAAGGAATACCCCACCGGGCAGTAGCCGAGATCATCGATATTATGTAAAGAGGTTTGATCAGAGCCGAGATCAATATGGATATTTTCAATAACAAAGCGTTCCCACAAATCCACGATATTGCCATGATAAATGAGGGCTACGCCTTCTCCACGTTGACGATAATCCTTGATCCTTATAATTAAATCGGTCAAATCCACAAAAACAAGTTCCCGCTCGATATAACCGTCGTTGATTCTTTGCTGTACCGCATCGGGATCGACCTCAGCGATGATGCCCACCGCGCCTGTGATGACTGCTGCCCGCGCCTGCGCACCTGACATTCCACCCAAGCCGGAAGTGACAAATAGTTGACCTGCAAGGGGTTTGGAGGAAGTTGGAGGCTGGAAGTTGGAGGTTGGAAGTTGAGAATTAGCGTTTGCATCGCCTGCGGCAAGCCTACGGCGACCGAAGGAGGTTCGACGAGCAGCATTCAAAAGTGTAATAGTTGTGCCATGCACAATACCTTGTGGCCCAATATACATAAAGGAGCCAGCCGTCATCTGTCCATATTGCGTGACGCCGAGCGCGTTATATTTATTCCAATCTTCTTTTTTAGAATAATTCGGAATCATCATTCCATTCGTAATGACTACTCTTGGCGCTTCTCGATGCGATGGAAATAAACCTAATGGATGCCCCGAGTATAAAACTAAGGTCTGTTCGTCGTTCATCTCAGCTAAATACTTCATAGTGAGGCGATACTGCGCCCAATTTTGAAAAACCGCGCCATTGCCACCATAGGTGATCAATTCATGCGGGTATTTGGCAACTTTAGGATCAAGATTATTTTGAATCATCAGCATGATCGCTGCTGCTTGCCTTGACTGGTAAGGGTACTCGTCGATTGGTCGAGCATACATATTATAATTAGGCCGAAAGCGATGCATATAAATGCGGCCATAGCGCTCCAATTCTGCTGCAAATTCCTTTGCCAATACCGCGTGGTGCTTGGGTTGGAAGTAGCGCAGTGCATTTTTTACAGCTAATATTTTTTCTTCATGCGTCAAAACACCTTCAATATTGCGCTTAGGCGCATGGCTTATCCCTTCTTCCTCGAAATGTGGAGCGGGCGGTAATTGATCAGGAATACCTTCTAAAATTGCGCGTTGAAATTCGGTCATAATTTACTTTGGTTTATAGGCTTAAAGGTTTATAGGCTTATTGGGGGAGCGAGGGTGTTGGGTGTGTTTTTACAAAAATCAGGAAAATATCAGGATTGAACGCGAAATAAAAAAACTATTTACAATGCCGATTCAGAAAAATCAGGATTTATGTAAAAGTCGTTTCTTTGTAGTATGAAAATGCTCAAGGATTTATATCGTTTTCTATCGCCTCGCTTCCAGCATCTTTTTTTGGAATATCCCGTTGCGTTTCAGCCGCGTTATGGTCATGGCAAACCACCGCATGATTTGTTGTATTCAATTATAAATGAATACAGAACAGATTATGAAAATTTACTACAAGAAGCTTTGCAGTTCGCATCAATTTTTCAAAAAATTCCTAAAGCACAACAGGAATTGCAGCAACCACATTGGTTCAATGGCTACCTGCCTGGGCTGGATATTGTAATGTTATACACGTTGTTGGCGCATTTTAAACCCAAGCAATACGTCGAAATTGGCTCCGGCAATTCGACCAAAGTTGCTTTTAAAGCAAAGACAGAACAAAATTTGCCTACCGAAATCATTTCCATAGACCCCGCGCCGCGCGCCGAGATTGACGAACTGACAAATCGAATTATTCGAATGCCTTTTGAACAGACGAGCTTTGAATTTATTGTGGATTTAGAGCCGAACGATATTTTATTTGTTGACAATTCGCACCGAATGCTACCCAATTCTGATGCTACTGTTTTTTTCCTGGAAGTGCTGCCGCGCTTGAAGCCTGGCGTGATTGTGCATATACATGATATTTATTTGCCATACGATTATCCGCAATTTATGTGCGATCGTTTTTATTCTGAGCAATACGGATTAGCAATTTTTTTACTTTCTAATTCGCAGCGTTACAGACCTTTAATGCCAAATTTTTTCGTTTCGGAAGATGCGGAATTATCTTCGATTTTAAAATCCTTATGGGGGCATCCGAATCTAGCAGGAGTGGAACAGCACGGCGGCTCTTTTTGGTTACAAATTCATTAGCCGCATAAAATTTTTAAATAACGCTCCAGATTCTTTTTGACAATTTCGGAAATATAATTTTGGAAACCAATGCGATTATTATCTAATTGAACTTGCTCCAGCGCTTTGTAATAAGCCATTCTGCTTTCATAATCGCCAGAAATATTGGCAATCGGATAACCATTTCTGATCAGGATCAAATTCATAACCAACCGTGCTGTGCGGCCATTTCCATCAATAAAAGGGTGAATCGTGACCAGACGTTCATGCAATTCCGATGCTAATATTACCGGGTGTAATTCATTTTTATAATGATTATAAAATTCAAAATAATTTTCCATAAGCTTTGGTACAAGGTACGGTTGCGGCGGCAAGTGTTGACTTCCGCTAATCATCACAGGTACTTGACGGTAGCGCCCAGCATTTTCTTTGTCAATAGAACGGAGAATCAACGAATGAATATCTTTTAAAACATTTTCATCCAATTCGATATTTTCTTGCGCAATATCTTTGATATACCCCAAAGCATCGCGGTGATTGATGGCTTCCAGATGTTCTTGAAGGGATTTCCCGGCAATAGTTACACCTTTATTAATGACCAAATCGGTTTCGCGGAGTGTGAGCGTATTGCCTTCAATACGGTTGCTTTCGTAAGTATATTCCAATTCAAGAGCTGCCCGTACCTTTTCATTATCCAAAGGTCGGTAACGATCTAATTCTGCTTTAAGCTGATCAATTTCCTTTATAAGTGCCTCAATATCCATTTGTTGTGAAAACAAATTTTTTTCTTGACAAGTTCTGAAAAATTAGCGAAACCAATAATTATCGTACATAACCCAGTCGCCTTGCTGCGAAAATACACTTTTGCCTTGTGGGCGAATGAGCAATTCATCAATCCAGACTTTGTCAACCAGCATTTGCTTGCATTCCAATTCCAGTCGAACACGATGCTCCAGATTGCTCACAGAAATCGGAAATTCCACATAGCCCCAGCCCTTGCTATCCAAGGCTTTGACGTCAAATCGAGAGCCGTTGTGTGCGATGAGTTTTTCATTGCCTTCGGTGTCGATTTCCCAACCTTTAAAATTGATGCGCGGATGCTGATCTTCGCCCATATACACCCAAACGCTCAAAGTATTAGAAACACTCGGCAGCTTGCCTTCCCAAACAGGAATTACTTTTTCCAGCGGCGCCTCAAATGCACCTTTTCCTTGATATATTTTTTCTGATTTTTGATCGTCGAAATCCACTTGAATCAAGGCCGTAGAGCTATCTGGCACATAAAAACTATTTTTTAATACAAAATGCTGGCGAGCATAATTCCAGCCGTTGAGTACGTCGTTGCGCCAAAATTCGGCGGCTTTAATTGTGGCATCTAACGATAATTCATACAATTCCACCAGATCATCTGCATATAATAATTTGCCCTGGCGCATCAAATAGCTATAATCATTTTTGGCAGCAGCATTGCCACGTTGCACGCGATCAATGACCACCAGCAAAGGTTTTTGATTGGGCAAACGGCTCAATAATTCCACTGGACGATAAGGATACAAAGCCAAAGGCAAATGTTCCAAAGTTTGTGTGTGCGAATTTCGACTCATAAAAACGCCCAGACTCGGAATGCCAAAATGCCAGCCGGGAATCAAGCTAAAGCGCAACTGATCGCCCAAAGGTCCGAATTCAAAATTCTCAGAACCAATATGATAATACGGAATCGGCAGTACCGCCTGGTATCGATCGATATCAATATTTTTAAACCAATAATTTTCACTTGTTTCAAATCGGGATTTGATCAAACGCTCGTCTTTCCAGGGTGGAAAATAGGATGCTTTTGCAAAGTAAAAACTTTCATAAGCCAATAAAGACAAGGCTGGAACAAGGATAAGACCTTTGATCCAATTTTTTTTTGCATTGGCGGCAAGCTGATACAACGAATACCAAACAATAATATTCCAACCGAAATAAAAGGCCCAGGCGAAGCGCCCCAAGCCCCGAAATTGGCGGAAAGGGCCAAGATGATCGAGCAAACTACTCATGCCGGGCAAGGTAAAAGGCAAGCCCAATGAAAATAGTAAGATAATAAAAATTGCAGGAAATAAATTTCTTAGAAAATCGCTCTCAACGTAAGGCAGGAAAGGCTTATGGAATCGCCGAATGCTCCAGCGAATGATCATCCCCAAAGCAAAAATGGTAGCCACTGTACCAACAAATGCTTCATTTTCCATATTCAAATCGCGGATGTCGATAATATTTCGATCTATCCATTGCCAAAATGGGATTTTTGAACCTGTAAAAATACCTTCTGCAAACGCCCTAAAATCAAGGAAACCCAGTGGCAAGGAAGGTCGGTCACGCACCGTATCGCCCCAATTCGACCATAATTGCAAAAATATCAAAGGTGTAAATACCTGAATACCATAGTGCAAAGCCAGTTTTCCTGTAAGTTGCCCACTAAAATTTCGCAGCCAATAAAAGAAAAAATAAACGGTAATCATGACCGCCGAAATCGCAAAAAAATAAAAATGTAATTGCGCTGTAAGTATTATAAATACAGCCGTTACAGCGCTTAAAGTCCAGCTTCGTTTTTCTTCAAATCGCATCAAAAAATACAGCATCGCCGGCACAACAAAACTATGCGCGAGACCATAATGCCCAATCACACGATACAATTGCGGCGCAAGAAACGTCAACCCCAGAGATATTAAAATATTATACCAAATCGGTAATTTTAATCGATTGAATATCAGGTATAAAAATATACTACATAATACAAATGAAAACAGCATTGTAAGATTGACAATGGCCACGGTATAATCGGAAACATCTACGATATTCCGGCTTATAAATTTGAGGGTATTTGATAAAATCGGCTGACAATCAGTGAATAATACGTGTTCGCCATAAGGGTAATTCATACCCTCATAGTGCATATATGTACTGTCGAATTTAATATGGTAAATGGTGGTCGCATAATTTTTAAAACCATCGCTATACAAGTCGAAAAAAGAGGAATTAGGCTGATCCACGTAGGGCTTGAAACGCAGATAAACCAATGTTATTGAGAGCAAAACCAAAAGAAAGAATCCGATTATTTTAGGGTTTAAATACTTCATAAATCGTTAACAGATAACTGTTTTTATAATCTAAAAAAACCATATTTTAAAATGCAGTAAATCGCTCGAAGCCCATCGCGCCAGCCAATTTTTTTGCCTTCATCATACGTTCGACCGTAATAAGAAATGCCCACTTCGTAGATTCTTACTTTCGGAACTCTGGCGATTTTCGCAGTCACTTCCGGTTCAAAACCAAAGCGTTTTTCCTTTAAATTCAAGCCTTTGATCAAATCCGAACGGAACATTTTATAGCAAGTTTCCATATCGGTCAAATTCAAATCGGTGAACATATTCGACAAAAAAGTAAGAAACCGATTCCCAATCGAATGCCAAAAAAATAAAATACGATGCGGATTACCACCCATAAAGCGCGAGCCATACACCACATCAGCAAAGCCTTTCAGCACTGGCGGCAACAGGAAATTGTATTCTTCGGGGTCGTATTCTAAATCAGCATCTTGTATAATGATGTACTCGCCGGTCGCTCGTGCGATGCCGGTGTGCAGGGCCGCGCCTTTGCCCTGGTTTACTTCATGTTTGATATATTGAATATTGAATTCCGGGTGCGCAGCTTTATATTTTAAAATCGCTTCTTCGGTATTATCTTTTGAACAATCGTTAATTATAATTACCTCTTTTTCAATACTATTGAGCAATTGAACTGCTCGTACTTTATCGAGGATCAAATGAATCGTTGCGCCTTCATTATAAGCTGGAATGATAATAGAGAGTGTGCGGAATTCCATTCAACCGGTGTTTGGATGCGGAGCATCTGTTTTGCGTTGGCAAATTTACAAGAATGTTCTAAACCTCCAACCTGTAACTTGCAACCTCCAATTTCAAAACCATAAACCATTTCCTTGTCTTGTTGTTTCTCCAACAGCGTTAAACAAAATTTTTTGCCTTATCTTTGTAAAAGAAGTTGGAAGTAATCGGTACGAGGTACTTGCAACTATAAATGGTCAATAATAAATGATCAATTCAAAAGCGGTGGAAGAACCTACAATCCCCATTCCAGGTGATGACCCGACAGCGGCAGAACGCAAGCGGGATCATATCGAACTGGCGTTTCGCTCTCAGGTAGAGCGGAGTGAACTGGATCGGCGGTTTTATTATGAGCCACTTTTAGCGGCACATCCGCAGCGGGGGAGTTTGAAGTCGTTTCTGTTTTTGAATAAGACCTTCCGAGTGCCGATGTGGGTATCGAGTATGACGGGTGGAACGGAGTGGGCGCATACCATCAATCACAATCTGGCGCGGGCTTGTTATGATTTTGGTATGGGTATGGGCTTAGGGTCTTGTCGTGCTTTATTATATAGTGACGAAACGCTTCCAGACTTTGATGTACGGTCGGAAATGGGTGACGACCTGCCGCTTTACGCGAATTTAGGAATCGCCCAGGTAGAACAGTTGATTGAAAAAGGCGAATTATACCGCGTTGAAAATCTGTTAGATAAATTACAAGCGAATGGCTTGATTATTCATGTCAACCCCATGCAGGAATGGTTGCAACCGGAAGGGGATCGATTTGAAAAATCACCGCTGCAAACGATTACTACTTTTTTGGAAAAAATGGATATATCGTTGATTGTCAAAGAAGTAGGGCAGGGAATGGGCTATGAAAGCTTAAAAGCATTATTTCAATTGCCTTTGGAAGCGATTGATTTTGCGGCAAACGGCGGCACCAATTTTGCGAAATTAGAATTACTGCGCAGCGATGTAACTAAACAGCAGATTTACAGCCAATTAGCAAATGTAGGACATAGCGCCGAGGAAATGGTGACTTTTACCAACCAACTTGCGTCTGAATTAGGGGAAAAAATGATTTGCAAGCAGGTCATTATTTCTGGTGGTATTCAACACTTTCTGGACGGCTATTATTTGATAAATAAAGCGGCATTACCTGCAGTGTATGGGCAGGCATCGGGCTTTTTGAAACATGCACGCGGCAGTTATGAAGCATTGTATGAATATGTGGACGCCCAGGTACAGGGATTAGAATTGGCGAATGCGTTTTTAACCATTAAGAAAGTTGAGGGAGTTTAGAAGGTTGAGAGGGTTGAGAGGGTTTATAAAGGTTTAGTAAAGTTGAGTTGGAGCGGTCTCAACCCTCTAAACTTCCTCAACCCTCTAAACTTTCTGCACCTTCATTGAATAAAGCGACAGCAGCAATAAAAATGCAAAATAATCAAAGTAAAACCATAAGCGGCTTTTCCAAATTAAATAAAAGCGACAAAATTCGCTGGTTAGCAGAAAATTTCACCTCCGAAGCAACAGAGGCAGAACGGGTATTAACAAGTTTTTGGCATCAAGATATTGATTTACAGCGTATTATGGATGGGTTTAGTGAAAATACCATTTCTAATTTTCCCATTCCTTATGGTATCGCACCCAATTTTATGATCAATGGTAAGCCGTATGCTGTTCCGATGGTGATTGAAGAAAGTTCCGTTGTAGCAGCAGCCTCCGGTGCAGCAAAATATTGGCAAACGCGCGGCGGCTTTCATGCAGAAGTGATTTCGACTTTCAAATTAGGGCAGGTTCACTTTTTGTGGAAAGGGGATTTTGAAAAACTGCAATCTGTTTTTAATGACTTAAAACAGCAATTACTGGAAGATGCAGTAGACATCACTTGTAATATGGAAAAGCGGGGCGGCGGCGTGAAGGATATGGAGCTCCTGAGCTTTACAACCCTTGAACCTGAGTACTACCAGCTGCGTGTTTCTTTTGAAACTTGTGATTCAATGGGGGCGAATTTTATCAATTCTGTTTTAGAAAAATTCAGCTCTACCCTGGAGGTTTTTGTGCAACAGCACCCCATTTTTGACGATTCTGAGAAAGAATTGGATGTCGTAATGTCAATTTTATCGAATTATACGCCAGATTGCCTTGTGCGCGCTTGGGTAGAATGCCCTGTGCAGGCATTGAGTGACGAAGGAAATGCAGCGTATTTTGCAGAAAAATTTCGACGTGCCGTGCGCATCGCGCAGATTGATCCGTACCGCGCTACCACACATAACAAAGGCATTTTCAATGGAATAGATGCAGTGGTACTTGCCACCGGCAATGATTTTCGGGCGGTGGAAGCTTGCGGACATACCTACGCTAGCCGAAGTGGGCAGTACCGTAGCCTGAGTGATTGTGCCATCGAAAATGGGGTTTTCAAATTCTGGTTGGATATTCCGCTGGCGCTTGGTACAGTAGGTGGTTTGACCAAATTACATCCATTAGCAAAATTGTCGCTAGAAATTTTAGATAATCCGAGCGCAGAAGAATTAATGCAAATCGTTGCAGTTACTGGTTTGGCACAAAATTTTGCTGCTTTGCGTTCCCTTGTCACCACGGGTATTCAAAAAGGACACATGAAAATGCACCTCACCAATATTTTGAATCACTTGGGTGCCAATGCCTTTGAAGCCCAGGAAGCATCTTATTTCTTTGCGGATAAGGTGGTGTCTTTTACGGCAGTGCGGGAGTTTTTGGAGGTAGAGCGCAGTAAATTGGATCGGTTCACTCATTTTGCCGGGCATCCACCAGCGCAATAATCTCCACTTCATTTTCAAAAATCCGATAAAAAGCCACTGTTTGCCGAGTAAGTACACATTTGCGTAAACCAGGAAATTTCTCAGAAGGTGGAAATGCAAAAGGGCTGTTTTCTATGATTTTCATAGAACGGTCGAGTTTAGCTATAAAATTATCGCGCACTTTTACAGACCAGTTTACTTCTAAATAATCTAATAATTGTTGTAATTGCTCCGCAGCTTCAATAGAAAGGTAAACTCTCATGCCTGTGTTTTTCGATACTTAGACATAAAAGCCTCATAGCTAATTCGTTGTCCAGCATCCAGTTGCTCCATTCCTCTTTGAATACTGGCTTTCTCCGCCTCGCTTAGTTCGTCCCAAAAATCTACTTTTGGCTGGAGTAAGTTTTCAATTTGCAGCAGAATAGCTTCGTCCTCTATTTCTGCTAAATGCTCCAGAATATTTAATTTTCTTGCTTCCAGACTGACACCCATTTTTTTAATTTTATTTTGAATTCAAATTTAGTAAAATTACAGCACCCAATCAACCGAAAAATATATCGATTTTGTAATTAAATTCTTGAATCTTTGAACCTTGCACCAAAAATCTTCCATTCTAATGGAAAACTCCTCCTCACCGGCGAATACTTCGTACTCGATGGCGCTCAGGCTTTGGCTTTGCCGACAAAATTGGGGCAATCGCTACAAGTCGTTGAAAATGAATCGAATGAAATAAATTGGGTAAGTTACGATAAAGACCATTCTATCTGGTTTCAGGGAAAATTTCATTTGCCTTCCGGCGAATTACAAATCGGTACAGATCAATCCATTGGCGGACGGCTCACTCAGATTTTTCTAGCGATTCAAAAACAGAAACCAGCTTTTTTTCAGCAATTTCGGGGCTTGCAGATGGAAACGCGATTGGATTTTCCACGGCAATGGGGCTTGGGCACGAGTTCGACTTTGATTGCGAATCTGGCACAATGGGCAGGAATTGACCCATTTCAATTATTGAAAAACACATTTGGCGGATCAGGATATGATATTGCTTGTGCAATGGCAAAACAATCTATTATATATCAATTAATTGATAATCAAGCTATTTATAAAGAAATATTATATGCTCCTTTGTTTGTAAATAATATTTATTTTATTTATTTAGGCAAAAAACAAGACAGTCGGCAAGGCATTGTACATTATCGGGAAAAAGTAAAAAGCCAATCGACCTTGATTTCAAGAATCTCAGAATTAACAAAGCAATTTATTGATTGTCAAAACCTTATTGAATTTGAAAATTTGATTAGACAGCACGAAGCAATCGTTTCTGAAACGCTGCAACTCCCCCGTGCAAAAAGTTTATACTTTTCTGATTATTGGGGCGAGATTAAATCCCTCGGTGCCTGGGGCGGCGATTTTATATTGGCTACTACGAATAAAACGGCGGCAGAAACCAAATTTTATTTCAACGAAAAGGGGTTTGAAACTGTTATCCCGTATGAAAAATTGATTCTTTAAATGTGTTTTAGTGTTTTGGTGCGATGGTGTTATTGTAAGTTTGACCAAAACACGATAATACTCAGAACTATAACACAAGAAAAATGCCTTGGAAATGGTACGATAGCAAAGTGGTGAAAATTGCAGAAGAGTCGCCCACCACGAAGCGCTTTTGGCTGGAAGTGCCAGAAACAGAAGAACTGGACTTCAAAGCCGGACAGTTTGTTACAATGGATTTGCCCATCAGCGACAAACGGCTCAAGCGATGGCGGAGTTATTCGATTGCAAGTGCACCTACAGACTCTAATGAACTGGAGCTATGTATTGTAAGGCTCAATGGTGGCGCGGCAACCGATTATTTATTCAACGAAGTGCAAGTTGGTACCGAAATCAAATTCAAAGGTCCGGATGGTACCTTTACTTTGAAAGAACCAATTGAAAAAGACCTTGTGTTTATCTGCACGGGTACGGGTATAGCGCCTTTTCGGAGTATGATTTTGGACATTCACAAAAAACAAAAACCGCACCGGAAGATTCATCTCATTTTTGGGACGCGCACGGCGGATCATATCTTGTATCGCTCCGAATTTGAACAATTGCAACAAGAAATGCCGGATTTTAAATACTCCGTTGCTTTATCGCGCGAAGAAAATTTGAATCCAGCAGATTTTTCATTTGAAGTTTTTAAAGGTTACGTGCACGAGGCTTATTTGGAGCAGTACAAATTTCCTTACCCAGATGTGGACTTTTACATTTGCGGGTGGAGCAGTATGATAGATGATGCGGTGGCGAATTTGTTATTGAAATTAAAATATGATAAGTCGCAGATTCATTATGAATTGTATGGGTGAAATGGGTTAATCGGTTATCAGGTATCGGTTAATCAGGTATTGGGGTTTGAATATTTTCTTTATATTTGAATAAAATCTTAAGAAATGGTTGCCATTGAAAACCGAAAATATACGCGCGAGGAGTATTTTGAATTGTTAGAAGCTTCAGAAGTGAAGCTCGAGTACCATTTTGGTTATATCGTGGCAATGGCGGGGGGAAAGCCTAGTAACAGTTTGATTGCCACGAATTTGCGGCGACGAATAGCAGAGCAATTGGATGATAGAGACTGTTTAGTGTATGATAGTGATTTAGCTGTAGAAATGGATGAAGGAAATCGTTATGTGTTCCCCGATGCGACCGTTGTTTGTGGCGAGCAGCTTTTTTCAAACTACAATAAAAATGCTTTAACGAATCCAGTCTTGATTATTGAAATCTTGTCGAAAAGCACAGAAAACTATGACAAAGGCGATAAATTTCGGTTTTATCGGGGCATTCCTTCGCTCAAAGAATATGTGCTGATTTCTTCAGACAGACCGGTGGTAGAAAGTTTTTATAAAGAAGGAGAAGGCTTGTGGCGCATTTCTTCCGTGATTAATCTGGACAGTAATATCCATCTTTATGCTTTAAATATTGACATCCCGCTGGCGCAGATTTATGCCAAGGTAACTGGATTGAAAGAACCGAATGAAGACTTGCCATTTTTGCACCAACTTTCTTAAAAAAGAAACTTCAAACCTTAAATATCAAACGAAAAACATTTTTACGTGTTACCTTTGTAGAATCAATCTAAATAGAAAGAGATACAATGGAAAATACTGCAACGAAAAGCCCGGTAATGCTTTATACCGAGCAAACGCCCAACCCGGAAAGTTTGAAATTTGTGACTAACCGGATGTTGTACAAAGGTACCGCCGACTTTCGCGAAGAAGCATTGGCAAAGGAATGGTCGCCGCTGGGCGCTGCTTTGTTTCAACTGCCTTATGTAAAAGGCGTTTATATCAGCAATAATTTCGTGACTATTACTAAGGAATTTAACTACGAATGGCACGATGTGATGCTGAAAATCAAGGATTTTATCAAAAAATATGTGGAAGATGGCGGCGAGATCCTGAAAGAAGGTTTTGCCGAGGCAATGGCAGCCATGGAAGCCGAAAAAGGTGGGCAAACTTATTCGGGCGATGAGGCAGAAATCGTACAAAAAATTAAAGAACTGATTGATACCTACGTGAAACCTGCGGTAGAAATGGATGGTGGTAATATTGAATTTAAATCATACCATCAAGGCATCGTGAATGTAATTTTGCAAGGCTCTTGCAGCGGATGCCCTTCTTCCACCATAACACTGAAAGCAGGTATCGAAGGAATGCTGAAGCGGATGGTGCCAGAAGTGCAGGAAGTGGTATCAGAAATGGGGTGAGGAAAGTGCGAAGTTGGAAGTACGAAGCATGACTTCCAATTTCGTACTTAATATTTATTTGTATCCCACTGGTTTATATTTTAAAATTTTATTTGGCAATAAAACGACCGCCTAAGCCCCAAATACGACCTTTCCAAAAATCAATGTTTGTATATCAAAACAATTTCCTCCCGTAAATAATTCATTCCTATAAATCGGCGTTGCATAAGTGAGCATTTACAAATCTACACAGAAAGGGAGAAGTAAAGAAAAGAATGTTGGAAAAGGCTGATTGATTTAGAGAAAACACGTATAATTATTTTTTTATCATTGTAAAATTGATACCTTTGCCGAAAGGCAAAAAACGGTTGGTTGCTATTTTTGAATGAAAATTTGTAATAGCAATTGACAAAATTTTTCGTGATTATTAGCTTACCAACAAGGCATACCCGAATGGGTAAAAGCAGCATTATCTCTACCCTGCTGCATTCGATATACGCTTGAGAAAACCCACATCACAAAGGCAATAAGACATTTAGCTTTCGGATGCTAACTCATCTGGTTTTTTGCTTTATGTCTATTTTAATACCGTAAGAGCGAGTAAACGCGCGTTTTTAGTCATTTTTTTCACTACACATCATAATCTGACGACCTAATAACCACATCATCGGCAGTTCATCTGCCTCGGTGATGCATGGGAGGTTTTTGGTGCTGAATAAGCACTATCTACTTGAATCAACATTATGAAACACTTAGATGCTCTATTGACCTGACATTACTGCCATCAAACACGCAATGAGCAACACTTGACAAAAAATATACAGCAGTGCAGCATGGTCAAACATTGAAGGTCAATGGCGTATTGCCTATAGCCAGGTGTTTTGTGGAATAATTTTTATTTAACCGAAAACCGATTAAGTGTCATGAAGTTACCAATATTTACCCTGGTACTGCTGTGTACCCTTGCGTCCTCGTATGCGCAAACTGACCTGAAAAGCTTATCGCCCGCTGCATTAGTAAACACGCTTAAAAGAAAAGGGGAAACATTTCAAAATACGCAACTTTTTCAACTATCAAGCCTGCAAAAAAACGCCGATAGTGAGCCGGAACGCCACTTGGATCAGTATGATTTATTAGAATTAGATGCTAAAAAAACAAGAACGCTCCTACAAGAAATTCCAAGCGCTTTAAATTTCAAAGTGCCTACTTCTGCTTACGGCGAACTCGAACTGGAGTTGGTGCAAGTCAATATCCTAAGCGCCGATTTTTCTGTGACAGAGAGTAGTGCCACTACGCCCACTGAAGTAGAACATGGTGTACATTACCGGGGTATTGTAAAAGGCGATCCGGCTTCATTGGCGGCTATCAGTATTTTCGACGGCGAAGTAATGGGGATACTCAGTTCCGCTTCCACTGGCAATCTGGTCATTGGCAAACTCAATGAATCTGCTTCCGAAAAAAAGCATATTGTCTATAATGACAATGCAGTCTTCGAGCGGGAGACTTTTCTATGTGGTACAGCTGATGAAGGGGCCGGCTATGCGCCTGAAGACCTCTTGCCCAACGCTTCGCGTGAAGGGGCGGGTTGTGTGCGCATCTATTTTGAAGTGGATAATGACATCTATCAAAATAAAGGCGGCACGACCGAAGGCGTCACGAATTATGTGACGGGTATTTTCAATCAGGTGGCTACCTTATATGCCAATGACAACGTAAGTGTGGTCATTTCGGAGATTTATGTATGGACGACCCCCAGCCCTTATTCCGGTGGGAATAGCTCTCAAATGCTTAATAAATTTCAACAGACGCGTACCAGTTTTAATGGTGACCTTGGGCAATTACTTTCTTACAAAGCAAGTGGTGGTATTGCGGTCTTGAATGGCTTATGTCATTCCTATAACTCTGCAAAACTCAGTTTTAGTAGTATTGGCACATCCTATAGTACCGTTCCAACTTACTCATTCACAGTGATGGTGGTCACGCATGAGCTTGGCCACCTTTTAGGTTCTCATCATACCCACGCGTGTGTGTGGAATGGCAATAATACTGCGATTGATGGCTGTGCAGGTTTCACCGAAGGCGGATGCCCCAATCCTGGCGACCCCGCTATAGGTGGCACGATTATGTCGTACTGTCATATTTCCAATGTAGGGGTGAATTTAACTCAAGGCTTTGGCCCGCAACCCGGCAATGTAATTCGCAATAAGATCGCAGGCGCTTCTTGTGTGCAAGCTTGTGACGCAGGCGGCGGCGGAGGAGGCGGCAATGGCGGCGGCGGAAGCGGTGGCGGTGGTAATGGCGGCGGAAGCGGTGGCGGCGGTAATGGCGGAGGAGGCAGTGGCGGAGGTGGTAACGGTGGTAGCTCTAATCCTACTGGATGTACTCAAAATACCGTCTATTTCCGCTTGGTACTTGATAATTATGGCTCTGAAACAACCTGGCAACTCAAGAATGCAGCAGGTACGGTGGTTGAATCAGGCGGACCTTATTCCAAAGGCACTCCAAATACGCAAGTACGCGACACGTTCTGTTTGCCGGATGGCTGTTATACCTTTGAGATATTGGATTCCTACGGCGATGGTATCTGTTGTAGTTACGGTAGTGGCGCTTATTCTTTGACGAATGCCAGTGGCGCTTCAATCAAAACCGGCGGTAGTTTTGGTGCAAGCGAAACAACCAATTTCTGCCTGCCTAACGGTAGCGGCGGTGGCAATGGCGGCGGCGGCGGCAACGGAGCTTGCATAGAAATTGATTTTAAAACGGTTACGATACAATCCTATGGCGGTGGTCAAGACATTGGTTCCTACACATTACTCAACAACGGTGCGGAATTAAAAATCCAGAACAATGCCTGGAAGGCTATTCACATGAATTACAACGTTACACCTAATACAGTGGTAGAAATGGAGTTCGGTTCTACACTTCAGGGTGAAATTCATGGCTTTGGCTTTGATAATGATGACAATATTTCTTCCAACCGTACCATCAAACTCTACGGCAAGCAACCCTGGGGTATTCAGAATTACAGCACTTACCCTGGTGGCAATATCTGGCGCAAGTTTGTTATCCCCGTTGGGCAACATTATACCGGTTCGTTTAGCCGCTTTTTCATGATCGCTGATAATGATGTCGGCTATCGCAATGGAAATTCCTATTTCCGAAATATCAAAATTTACGAGGGCAGCGTTTGTAGCAATCTTGTTGAGGCAAGTAATTCCAATTCGCTTCCATTATCATCGCAGAATGAAGTTTTCAACCCAGGGCTTAATGTATTTCCCAACCCTGCAAGAGATAAGGTAAGAATCAATTTCCCAAGTAAAGAGGATGGTGATGCAATCGTACAAATTTTCAATATGGTGGGCAAAAAAGTAAAAGAAATACCCATCGGTGTATATGAAGGCATCAATGATGAACAAATAGAAGTCTCCGATCTACCGGCAGGCACGTATCTGATTCGTATAGATACCAAAATGAATCAACTTGTTAGCAAGTTTAACGTAAGCCGATAATCACCCATTGGAGAGGGCTACATTTGGTGATGTAGCTCTCCTTTTTTTTATCTACAGACAGATTTGATTTTACATTCTCGATTGATCGAATTGTAAAAGAATAATACTCAACCATTTCAATGCACAGATAGCTTCCATCAATGTACAAATACGTTGCGTCAGCGCACGAACAGGTTTCCTTAATGCATAGATACCTTACAATAGCGCACGGGCATTTTACATGAGTGCACAAGCATATTACTTCAATGCACAGTGATTTTACGCGAATGCCGAGGTACTCTACTTCAGTGCACAGCCATATTAATTTAATGCACAGGCATTTTACGTGAGCGCATAGACATATTGATTTAAATCTTTGGCATCATACTTTATTGCACAGGCATCTTGCATGAGCGCATAGCCATGTTAACGCAGCGCATTGAGGATATTAGCTTTGTCATTTCAATTCCGCAATCGTTCTTTCCAGAATCGTGTCCTTGCCTTTGAGGCGATCACTTTCGGTCATATCCACCTTAATGTCAGGCGGGATGCCGCCTTCGATGTTGAAACCATCTGGAGTGAAGGATTGAGTAGAAGAATAGCGTACGATCCAGCCGTTGGGCAGCTCGCCGCTCACGGGCGTACCGCCGCCGCCGCCAGTCTGGTCGCCGATGATTTTTACATTCGGAAAACTTTGCATAATAGCCACGAAGAAATTGGTCGCGCTATAACACATTCGATTGGTCAGAATGACAACGGGTTTGGTGTATTGGCGTTCGCCTCCAGGTTCTACATATACCTCGACGGGGTCGCTGAAATCATTATGTTCTGGGCCATTTTTCACCACAAAAGTATAAGCCAAGCGGCGTTTGTCGGTAAAGCGGGAAGCCAATAACAGTGGAATATCGCTGAAGCCGCCGCCATTGTCGCGCAAATCAACAATGATGCCTTTTGCATTCTGAAAACGCGCGATGACCAAATCAATTTGGCTCTCGCTAATGCGCGAGCTAAAGCTGCCGTATCGTACATAACCAATCGTGCTGTCGATCACGGTGTGAATGAGTGCGCCAGTGTACCATTGCTCATCTTTCCAGTAATTGCGCTGCAACAAATCAAAATCAAAATTAGGCGGATAGCCGAGAAACCATTCCCAATTGCGGGTGCGATTGAAGCCTGCTTCGAGGTTGACGTGTCCGTCGCGCAAAGTGTAAAGCATATCCGACATTATATTGTACAAATCGAGAATTTTTGTAGTGGTTGTCACCTTTGGGCGATAGACGTTGTAAATGCTGTCCCAATTGATGTTTTTGTATTCAAAAAAGGAATAGCCTTCGTCGAGTTCTCTCCAGAGTGCTTCAAAGGTAGCCACCGGATCGGGTTTGGGGTCATCTTCAAATAGAATGCCTTCGCAGGAAGTGATTGCTATAGTAAATAGAAATAGAATGATAATATTTTTCATGATTTTATTCGTTGAGGAATTGAGAAGGCTAAGGAGCTTAAGCATTTAGCACTATTTACAATTTAAAATGCAAACTAAACTGAACCGATTGCATTGAATGTTTCACCGAATGTGGTTCAAGGTCGGATTTAAAAAAATCCCAGAAATACAATAAACCCAAGCGATTGCCATTCTTCAATGGATACGCCAATTCGATCTGTGATTTCACATTTTGTAAAATATTGAACGAACCAAACTGTGCGTCTTCCCACCCTTGAAAACCTTCTTCATCAGGAGGTACAACTTCCAAGCCTGAATAATTCGGGCGAACGCCGTAGGTTAAGGCCGGAATTGTGATTTGCCAATTAACGAACCAATCGCGTTTGAAAAAACGGAATTCTCTTTCCACCATTCCAGAAGGCCCCAGCGAAAAAAATAAATCGTAGAAAAAATCAGAATTGATCAAAGATAAATGCTCTCGAAAGCTGCCCCAAGTCGTGATCGCAGGGCCCACGCGCCATTGCCATCGGGCGTCTTCTTTGCTAAGGCGATGCAAATAGCCCCCGTTCACTGCGAAGCTGTAATTATTAGTTGTGCCACCGCTCACCGCCGAGGCTTCGCCCAACCAGAACAAGCCATCCAAGCGATACAACCCTTGGGGTCGCCGCCATTCGCCGGCAGCCTGAAATGCACCTTGGATTCCATCGTATTGCAAGGGTGACATCGCGTTGTCGCGCACAGTTTGCAAGCCAAAGCCCCCGCCCAACTTGAGGTGGAAAGTACTTTTGGGTTCTGATGCTTCTTGTGCTGATAAATAGGAAAATGATAAATGGAAAATGATCCATGCAAGTGTCCAGCGCATGATTTTGTCTTTGCAGTAAAAATAAAGAAGTTCTTCAATACACACTACCAAATCTTTGCAACCCAGGCTACATCTGTTAAATAGGTCTTACAATCTTTTCAAAAAATTTTCAGAATTGCACAACCTTTAGAAAACAGCTATGTTCTGAAACCGTGATTTTAAAAAATAAAGAACTGCAAAATCGAACTAAATTTGATAAAATATGAAGCTACCTAATGCTTTTATTAAAATTATCCTACTGCTATTTTGTTTTCAGATCAGCTATGCTCAAAACGGCGTCATTAAGGGGCTGGTCACCAATAAAATCAATAATGAACCGATCTTGTTTGCCAATATTTTGGTAGAAGGTAGCGACAAAGGAACAACTTCCAATGAAAACGGCAACTATGAAATCACTGGGCTTCCCCCTGGATTGTATAATGTGAAAGCGAGTTATATTGGATTCAATGAAGTGACGATCTACGAAATTCAGGTGACGAATGCTAAGCCTGCGGTGGTCAACATACAAATGGAAGAAAACATCCAAGAATTGGAAGAAGTAGTGGTGAAAACCTCGCCTTTTCGTAAGACCGAAGAAAGCCCTGTGTCTCTACGCACCATTGGCGTAGCCGAAATTCAACGCAATCCTGGCGGCAATCGCGACATTTCCAAAGTGGTGCAGGTGTTGCCTGGCGTTACCATCACGCCTTCTTTTCGCAATGACTTGATTATCAGAGGTGGTGCGCCTAATGAAAATCGCTTTTTCCTGGATGATGTGGAAGTGCCGGTTATCAATCATTTTTCCACGCAAGGTGCTTCCGGTGGACCTGTTGGTATTCTGAATGTGAATTTTATTCGAGAAGTCGATTTTTATAGCAGCGCTTTCCCAGCAAATCGTGGCAACGCTTTAAGTTCAATACTTGATTTCAAACAACGCGACGGGCGCGACGATCGCTTCGGCGGCAATTTTATGGTGAGCGCTACCGACATTGGTCTGACGCTGGAAGGCCCAATAAGTGACAAGACAACATATTTGCTCTCTGTGCGGCGATCTTATTTGCAGTTATTGTTTCAAGCATTTGAATTGCCATTTTTACCAACGTATAATGATTTTCAGGCTAAAGTAAAGTATAAAATTGATAATAAAAATGAGTTAACTTTTATTGGATTAGGCGCTGTTGATCAGTTTGAATTGAATTTAGAAGCCAACGAAACCGAAGAACAGCAATTTCTACTAGATCAGCTTCCGGTGTCGCCGCAATGGAATTATACAAATGGTTTGGTTTATAAGCATTATGGCGAAAATGGCTATTGGACTTTTGTGCTGAGTCGAAATATGCTCAATAACGAAGCCGAAAAATATTTTCAGAACGATGAGAGCAAAGATGAAAATTTGATTTTGCGTTACAAATCGCAGGAAATCGAAAATAAATTGCGTATTGAAAACACCTTGCGCAAAGGCGATTACAAGTTCAACTACGGTGCAGGCTACGAATTTGTAAAATATAACAACCAAACATTCAATCGTATTTTTACTTCTGTTGGATCACAAACAATTGATTATCAATCAGAATTTGGTGCAAATAAATACTATTTCTTCGTACAGGCAAGCCGCAAGTGGCTGGATGAGCGTTTCGTGCTTTCACTTGGGTTACGCGCAGATGGCAACGATTATTCCGATGAAATGTCGAATCCGCTGGAACAGTTGTCGCCGCGTTTTTCATTGACTTACGCTTTTACCGAACGCTTATCATTTAATTTTAATACTGGCATTTATTATCAATTGCCACCTTACACCATTCTCGGCTACCAGGAAGACGGCATCTTTGTTAATAAAAATAATAATATTCAATTTATCCGCAATACACATTTAATTGGAGGACTTGAACTTAACACTGCAAATAGTTCTAAAATTACCATTGAAGGTTATTATAAAAATTGGAACAATTATCCTTTCTTGTTGCGTGACAGCGTGAGCCTGGCTAATCTTGGCGGTGATTTTGGGGTCGTTGGCAACGAACCGGCACTACCCACTTCCGAAGGGCGGAGCTACGGATTGGAGTTTTTGTTCCAGCAGCGTTTGTACAAAGGTTTTTACGGAATATTGGCTTATACCTTGGGCTGGAGCGAATTTGAAGATAAAAATGGCGAGTTGATCCCTTCAGCTTGGGATTCGCGGCATATCCTGAATCTGACTTTTGGCAAAAAATTCAAAAAAGACTGGGAAGTAGGCATCAACTGGCGCTTCCAGAGCGGCCTGCCGACTACGCCTTTCTCTGATGCTTCGTCACTTGTGCAAAACTGGAATGTAAATGGACGCGGTATCCGCGATTTCGACCGATTGAATACACAGCGAACCGATGTTATTAATTTTATTGACCTACGAGTAGATAAAAAATGGTTTTTCAAAAAATGGAGTCTGAATCTTTTCTTGGATATTGAAAACCTCACGGGCTATGCGGTCGGTAATGATCAATTGATTCTCGACCGACCATTGGACGACGAGGGCAATCCTATCGGCAACGGCGTCATCATTAACCCAGATGCCTCGTTCGAGCAGCAACGCTATCGCCTAAAAACCATCAATGATGCAACAGGGACAACTGTTCCGAGCATTGGGATCATGATTGAATATTGATACTATCCGTATTTTTTTAATAAACAAGTGAGGCGTCTGAAGCTTTTCTACGGCGTTTTTTAATTTGTTTTTATTGAAACTAATTCATTAATCATATTTTCCAATTTCGGTTCACCAATAAAAATTACCTGTCCTTTATTTTTCCCAAGCTCTTGTATTTCGATGCCTGTCCAGCGATCGCCACAAGCATTGTGTAGTCGGGCATTTTCATCTAAAATAAGCGTACCCCCAGGTTTGACGGTGATTTTGGCATAAGCCGGCAAAGCAACACGGCAATTTATTTTCAGGCTACCGCCCGATTCGATGGTCAAATGCCCTTCAAGGTCTTTAGCGCCGCGCCATTCGATTGTATCTCGAATAAAAATGTGCGCTTCATCGTGCAGGGTACACCAATTGGGTTGCAAAAAATTGCGCTGTGGTGAATGCTCCTGCGCCATTCGGTAATGAATCTTGCCGATTTGACAGGGCGTCCAAGCATTTTGATAAGCGTTATAATCCATCAAATTATTTGAAGCAGCAGTATCGCAAGGTGGTTCGGCTGTTTGTACCCAGCAGTTTTGCTGGTGTTGCGGCGTATCGTCACATCCATCGTTGTAAGCCCAAGTATGTGCCAATCCAAAAATATGTCCAATTTCATGATTAAAAATACCGCGATAATTATCAGGCGGGCCACCATTTTCAAACATTCCGGCAGCTTTGACCGCATTGCCCAATGCTACGCCGACGCCATAAGCACCGTAAGTTTCCGATTTCACACTATCAGGGTGATGCGGCATAATAAAAATATTAAGTACTGTATCAACTTGTGCACCGTATTTCTCAAAAACATTACGATTGCTAATATTGGCATTCTTTCCTTTATGAATATGATATGCAATTTTATCATCAAAATGAAAATAAATACCAATATCATCAGCAGCATTGGATCGTGGCGTGAGTATAAAACGGTATTGCGTAGGCAAAGCCGGTGTGTTATTACCATGCGGCAAAAACATTTTTTGATTGCTTGACAAACTTCCATTAATCGAACGGAGTAAACCATACGTAAAGTCAATCGCTTGCTGTCCAACGTAATTTTTGCTGCTATCGGACGAATTCATCCAGTGAAAATTGACACGCACGTATTTGATAGGCGTGTGATCAAGATGCACAGTATCAGGGACGTAGGCTAAGGGATCGTAACAACTGCCTTGTAAAAAGCTGCGCGAGGAATTTTTTTCTAATTGCGCAATAGGTTGCAGCTGAATATCAGCTTTGGTCAAAAACCAACTTCGAAGCTTGGGGGTACACGAGGTCAATAAAACAAGTATAAATGTTGTAGGGATTATGTTTTTCATGATACAAAAATAAGAATTCTCCCCAAACCAGATGAACACATCTTCCAAAATATGAAACAATGCAGTTTCAAAGATAAGTGCTAAATTGCTGGCAAAAAAAATGTTCCTTACCGACCACTTGCAGGGCAGAACGGTTCATGTAAATGGCGAAGAATGCTTGTATTTCAGTGGTACATCTTATCTTGGTATAGCGCAAAATCTTGGTTTTCAAGAAATATTACATACGAGTATTCAACAATATGGAACTAATTTCGGTGGCTCTCGCTTATCGAATCTCCGTTTTAAAATCTTTGAAGAAGCCGAAGATTATTTAGCACAATGGACAGGCGCAGAAGCAGCATTGACGGTATCTTCAGGCACTTTAGCGGGGCAATTAGTATTAAAAACTTTACAAACTAATAGTAAATTTTATTTCGCTCCTGGCGTGCATCCAGCTTTGTTTGGCGAAGGCGATTATTCAGAATTATCATATAATAACTGGGCGGATTTTATTATAAAAGAAGTAAATAAATCTAAAAAACCCGTAGCCTTATTTTCCAATACACTCGACCCGCTTCGGGCAAAGCAATTTGATTTTTCCTGGTTGGGTTATTTACCTAATGATATTCCTATTACATTGATATTAGATGATTCGCATGGTATCGGCGTGACGGGCAAAGATGGTATAGGGATTTTTTCTACTATTCAAAGTCCTGAAAATATGGAGTTAATCGTCGTTGCTTCACTTGGCAAAGCATTAGCAATTCCTGGTGGTGTAATATTAGGTAATAAAAATTTTATAGAAAATATTTGGCAAAGTCCTTTTTTCGGTGGCGCATCGCCAATTGTTCCGGCGTATTTGGACGCGTTTTTGCAAGCAAAAGAATTATATCAACAAGCTTGGCAAATTTTATTAAATTGTATTAAAATATTTGCTGAAGCTACTAAAGAACTGGACTTATTTCAAAAAATTCCCGATTATCCCGTATTTTACACACCTAAAAATGAACTGGCAAATTATTTACAAGAATATAAAGTTTTGATCTCCAGCTTCCCTTATCCAACTGCAAAAGATGAACGTATCACAAGAGTAGTATTGAATGCGGCGCATACCGAGCAAGATTTAAAATATTTAATTGATTTGATAAAATCTTTTTAATTTTATGATTTAAATTATCAATAATATTTTTTATGCTGCAAAACGAACAAAATCCGCCTCCACTCGTGCTTTCTGCCAAACAAGAAAAAACCTTGTTTTGGCTCGATAAAACCGCGGATTTATTGGATAATCGCTTCCGAATTCCCGGTACACAGATTCGCTTTGGCTTCGATTTTTTGATCGGCTTGATTCCTTATGCCGGCGATATGATTGGGCTGGCGGTTTCCGGTTTATTGATTTTAGTGATGGCGCGCAATGGCGCGAGCGGCATGGTCGGCTTGAAGATGGCGGGCAATATCCTACTCGATGCAATGGTCGGCGTGTTCCCGATTATCGGTGATTTGTTCGACTTGAGATATAAAGCAAATACGCGTAATGTAAGATTATTACAACAACATTATCATGAAGGCAAGCATCAAGGTAGCGCAATCTGGGCGATCTTATTGATTTTACTAGCTTTGGTGGTAGTTTTTTTCCTAATGGCTTATGTAATATGGCAGTTATTTAGTTGGGTTTTTCAAGGCTTATTTGGGGTTTAAAATTAATATGATATGCTTCTTAAAATTTTATCACTTTTGCCAAATCGTATCTACAAAATAATATTGTTGGTCAAATAAATGTTTTACTACCTGAAAACCAGCATTTTTTGCAAAATTTTCTATTTCGCTCAAGCTATATTTTTGTGATAGCTCTACATCAATCGCTTCCCAGGCTTCAAAGTGAATGGTTTCATCCAATAAATGAATATTTTGTTTCTTTTTGCTTACTAAATAACTTTTGGTTTCGCCGCTAACTGGATTGTAGGTTTCCCAATGTTTAAAGGCTTTTACATCGAAATCAGCGTGTAATTCCCGATTCATCCGATGTAATAAATTCAGATTAAATGCTGCCGTAATGCCCGCAGAATCGTTATAAGCCTTTAATATAATTTCGGGATCTTTCTTTAAATCAAAGCCAATGAGTAATAAATCGCCTTTGCTCATGTTTTGATGCAGTTTTTGCAGGAAATGCAAGGCTTTTGCTCGCGTCAGGTTGCCAATATTCGCACCAATAAATAAAATGACTTTGCGAATTTTACTTTTATTATTTAGTTGCCCTAACATTTCAAAATAATCGCCGGGCAAGCCTTCCACTTTTAATCCCGGAAGATTTTCATTTAAATCCTGCTCTAATTCCAGTAATACATTTTTAGAAATATCAATCGGAAGATACTTAAAATCAGCATCTTGCGCTAAAAAATGCCGCAATAATACTTTTGTTTTATAACCATCCCCCGCGCCGAGTTCGATCAAATCAAAAGGTTGATCACCAATCAAGTCGAGAATATATTGCCGATAAGATTCAAATATATCATATTCGGCATCGGTTAAATAATATTCCGGCATTTCCATGATGCTTTGGAATAATTTATCGCCCCTTTCATCATAAAAATATTTTGACGATAATTTTTTTGGCATGCTTTGCAATCCTGATAAAACATCTTTAGCAAATGGTGTATCAATTTTACAATGTTTTCGAGTTTGTATCATTATAATATTTTTATTTAATGCTATTGATAATAATTTGGTAGTCAATCAAATTCAAAGCATTAATATATCATAGTATTTATTTTGCTAATCTAATTCCCGTAAATTGCCACCGCTTATCGGTTTGGAAAAAATTGCGATATGTGGGCCGAATATGCGAACGCGGCGTCGCGCAAGAGCCACCGCGCAGCACCATTTGATTCACCATAAACTTGCCGTTATACTCGCCCAAAGCGCCCTTCAATCTTGGGAAATTGGGATAAGGTAAATACGCGCTCCCCGTCCATTCCCACACATTACCAAGCAGTTGTGTATCTTGTTCATCTTGCTGCGCAATCGGATGATAATGCTCGGTTTCCATAAAATTTCCATTTACAGGAATATCATGATATAAATAATTACAAGCTACTTCCCATTCAAATTCTGTGGGCAAACGCAAGCCACGCCAACGAGCATAAGCATCTGCCTCAAAGTAACTAATATGCGTAACTGGCTCATTTAGATATACTCGTCGCAATCCACACAGTGTATAATGATACCATGCGCCATCTTTTTCGTACCAATAAAGCGGCGCTTTGATTTCGAGTTGCTTTGCCCATTCCCAGCCCTCGGAAAGCCAATATTCAAAATGATGATAGCCGCCAGCTTGCATGAATTCAAGATATTCTCCATTTGTTATAAGTCGATCCTGTATTTCAAAATCATGCAAAAAAACCTTATGCACACCTAATTCATTATCAAAGCAAAACCCATTATCTTGATATCCAATATTATAAATTCCTTCTGATACTGAAATCCAATTCGCTGGTGCAATTTCCGACTTCCGACCTCCAACTTCCGACTTCGTATAAACAGGAAAAAAGGGATTCGTTCCTAAAATATATTTAATATCGGTAATTAATAATTCTTGATGTTGCTGCTCATGATGTAAGCCAATTCTAATAAAATCTTTCACTTCTTGATGTAAAGACGTTTGTAATAACTGTTCCATGTGCTCATCCACATAATGCCGATATTCCAAAATCGTTTCTACGCCTGGGCGTGTAATATTGCCACGATTGCTGCGCAAGATGCGCAGGCCTTGGCTTTCGTAATAGCTATTAAAAAAATAATTCAAGCGTTCATCGAAGCGCTTATAATTTTTATAATATTCAGCGAGTATAAAATTTTCAAAAAACCAGGTAGAATGCCCCAAATGCCATTTGGGCGGGCTTACATCGCTAATCGGCTGTACCACAAAATCTTCTGCTTGCAAAGGTTTGCAAATATGTAAGCTTTGATGCCGTACTTCACGATATTCTAATAAAAGATTTGTATCAGATTTTATTTGCGTTTGAACAGTCATAATTTTGTTGAAATGATGGAATTTGGAAAAATGAAATATGGGGAATCCACATTTCATAAAACGAGTACGTGGATTAGTTAAAAATGGTTTTATTTCATCAATAATTTTAATAATTCTTGTTTCACTATATCATAATCCGACCAAGGAATCATGTGTCCGGTCTTATCAATTACAATCATATTTAAAATATCAGGATTGATATGCGTTTTACTAAAAGCAATATTACCCTTGGATGGCGCTAATTGCTTGTCTTTCATACCATGAATATGAATAATCGGAATATTAATTTTACTCCATTCATCCTGGATTTTGCGCAGCTCATCAGGGTGTGCGAACTTTTCATCACCAGAAACGCGGAGCGCCTTCGATAGCATCCAACGCGTAATACCCCATTTAGCAAAATAAGCATACCAAAATATCTTCTCCGTTTCCGGATCATTCACTGGAGCCAGCATCACAATCGCAGCAAGCCTTTCAGGAAAATCCATCGCGCATTTAGCAATGATCGGGCCGCCATAAGAATGCCCCACCAGAATAGGTTTGCTATTTGGGAATTGATCGATCACGGCTTTCACCGCTTGTGCCTGCGCTTCGATAGACGGCACGGATTTGCCATAACCGGAATACCCATAGCCCGGCCGATCCAGACTTGCCATTTGAAAATTATTTAGTAAAGTACTGTCTTTCAGGTATTTATGAAAATTATCTTCCGAACCCGGCGCGCCGTGTACAAAAACAATCATCGGAGGGGAGATGGTATCCCAAACCCGCATACCCGATTCAACGTATCGAATTTCCCGATCTTCAAAAGGAATTCGTTTAATCTGGACAGCAACGTCTTCTTTTTCAAATGTTTTCAACACTTTTTGATCAGAAGTGCGAAAGGTCATACAACCAGTGAAAGTGAGCAATGCCACAAAGAAAAGTGAAACCAGAACGCTTATAATGCGAAGAATGATTGTCATTTGGGAATAGTTATACAGACTTTAATGTGTGAGACACAAAAAAGTTGAGTGAATGAAGCATATTGTTTGAAAAAATTTATCTCGACGGTTCGATTCTGCATTCCAGATTCGCCAATCCACCTGCATCAAAATGCTCGATCTCAATTTTATGCTTGCCGTTTAATTGAACTTCAACTTCGTCTACCAAGGATTCATGCACGTTCCAGCGATCAATTAATAATTTTCCATCTAAATATAATTTTACACCATCGTCACTGGTAAGGATAATTTTATATTTACCTTTTGTTATATCAAAATTTGTTTCAGCGAAAGTAGCGAATTGATCGGCTTGCACTTCCTCGGCGGGCTTGCCCCACCAAACGTAGGCGAGACCCTTGCTTTGTTCCGTTTTTAAAGGGTTTTGTGCTTTTAATTCTTTATATGCTGTATAATTATTTATCGGGGCGCTTTTTTCATTATAAGCATACCATTTTACTTGCCAGTCAAATAATTTTTCATAACGCGAGAAGCGAACAGTGACGGGCTTCCCAGCCGGAATCATTTCCCCTAATTGTGTAATAAATTCCGCTCCTTTATATTCTAATTCCAATTCAATTAAATCCGTATTTTTCAAGCGCTGCGCAACGATTTTATCTTGCAATTCTTCATTATTTAATTTTAATCCATTTACTTTTTTAATTTTCCAATCGCCTTTTGGCCCGAGCAACTTAAACGTATATAATTCATTTTCAATAGATTCCAGCCAAATCTCAGGATATTCATAATTATAAGGTCCCCATTCATTAATGCGCATATAAGCTCTGCTGAAATACTCATTAGGTTTGATTATCATAGCATCGGGAAGTGGTTCCGGCGCATAGGCTTCCAGGCTTGGCATTTCCCAATCTTCCTGGGTTATAGCGCTTTTCTTAGGAGATACGATACGATTCATGTTTTTGGTGTCGCTTGGCGCATCTCCCAGATTATCAGCACCTTCTATATCATTTTTTACTAAATAAAATCGTTCGTTTGGTTTGTCAGCGGATAATAATTTTTTAAAACTTGCAAAATAATTATCATCATTAATCGCCACACGATTCGTTCCTGCAATTTTAAGTGGAATCGAATCATTTACAAATACATTTTTTCTAATATCATAATCCCGGCTTCTTATATCACGCTTATTGGCATAGCCCCAGTCGCCAGGCTGCGTAAGCCTTTCCCATAATTGAATACTAACATCATTATCATAGAAATAATTATATTCAATCGCATTTTCCTGTCCATGTTCGATTGCGATGCCATAATCATTATTTGTAATTTCATTACCAGCCATATAAGAATTAAAACTATAGCCGCCCCAAATACCGTAACGACAGCCGATTAATTTATTATTAATAATTTTATTACTACTAAATGTAACTTCTACACCGTTCGTAGGCGCATAAGAAAAATCATTACCATATAATAAATTTCCATTACAGCCGCCTTCGCCCGTATTCATTGTATGATTGCCAGCCCAAAGGAAAAAACCGTCGCCAGAATGTGTCGCGGAATTATATGCAAACGTATTATCATTACTTTGTTCGTATATCAAAATGCCCGCTGAATCTTGTCCTCGATTGTAAAATCCTTCGCTATGCCCGCGAATGTTGAAATCCAGGTCATTATGCATGATGCGATTGCGACTCGAACGATACATCCCGATGCCCAAACCAGAATTAAAATTAAACGTATTATTATAAAATAAGCCGTTATTACATTGCGTCATTAATAACGCATTTTGATTTTGTGTTATATGTATGTTTTTGATTACCGCTTGATTGCAATTCTTTAAGTAAATACCCGCTCCATAGCGAAGCCATTCGTCGTTTTCGTTATTATGATAACTTAACCAATCCTGAAAGTTTTCTCGTTCACGGATACTATATAATTTCATTCGATAATTATAACTAAAATCGCTATCCAGAATTTGCAGGCTATCCACATTTTCCGCCATTAGCGCTACTTTAAAGCCTCTGGCTTTCAGGTTTTTTATGATAATATTTTTACTATTTTTTATTAAAATACCCAAGCCCGTAAATTCATTGGGCCTTTGCTCGTCGAGTTTTCCATTTAATACAGCGTTATTAAAATCAATTGTAATATTATTACCTTCTATGATAAGAATCGGTTGATTCAGGCTATCGGAGTGCAGCGCGTATTCAGCTGTTTTTATTATTGCAGACTCATTTATTATCATATTTTTTTGCAATATGATATTGTTTTGCGCAAAGCTAAATACTGTAAATAGCAGTAAATAGTGGAATAGAAGTATTTTCTGGTACATTATTCGATCGTTTTGCCTTTAAAGATAAGGCAAAATTTTAAATTTATGAGCTAATGCATTATTTTCATAGGTTTAATAGGTGTCTCGTCGCCCCAAGTTCCCATGGAAGTAACTAATGAAGGATTTTGGAAAAGATTGTTACAAGTTTGAAATTCTTCATTGATACATTTTATTAAAAGACCCGATAAACGCCAATAGCAATTCTTATCCACTTCATCGATTTTGCCCAATGCCAATGCCCCAGTAATAATGAAATTCCGATTACCTGTATCTAATGATTTATCAGGACTAACAGGTTCTACATGGGTTGCTTTGATTTTTTTCGAATTGTGTTTATCTTGATACTGTTTTAGTAATAATTTTTGATTTTCTGTAATATGTGGAGTCGAGTTATAAAGGTATTTTGCAAATTTTTCGCCAGCGGTAAGGTCTTGATTACCAATTATAATAATAATTTT
>JANRME010000119.1:0-7596 GCA_033761835.1 Saprospiraceae bacterium | reverse complement strand
CGCATCGGAAGCAGTGAGAAATTTAGACCTCAATCAATTTACGAATCGAATCATTTCTAACTCAGAAGGGCCGCAGCCGGTTTTAGGCGACCCGACTCCGGAAAGTACCTTTACTAATCCTCTGCCCAATTTGCAAGATTATCAAGGCGATATTTTGTTTCAACGCGGGGTATTTCAATCGCATTCGTTGTCGGTGCAAGGCAAATCCGATCAAACCAATTATGCCATTTCCGCTCAACGACTGCAAGATAAAGGTATCTTCCAAGGCTTTGATGGCTATACACGTAACGCTTTTCGTGTAAACGCTGACCATTTGGTGAGTCAGAAATTAGAATTGCAATTAAGCTCGATGTATTCTTTTTCCAAGCAAGATTTATTAGAATCTTCGCCTAACAGCTACTTTGCTAATGCTTTGTTGCTCACACCAATATTTGATCTCACTTCTGCGAACGAGGAAAATGGGCAAGCCTTCGATTGGGACATTGACAACACAGGCTATGGCATCAACAATCCATTATACGATCGAACAAATTCGCACCAAACGGTCAACCGGACGCGCCTTATGGGCAATTTTATTGCTAATTTTTATGCCAATGAATGGCTCACCTTTAGCTACAGCGCTGCGCTCGATCGGGCCACGAATGATTTTGAGCATTTTGTAGAAAAGGATTATTTGAGTACAAATATTCCAGGATTGTTTGGGACGCAAGTCACGGCTGGTTTGCAAAATAGCGCCGGCGGTGGCATTCAGCGCAGCAATCGGCAAAGTGATTATTTTACTTCAAGGGCGGATGCGGTTTTTCGGCGTTCGTTCGGTGGCTTCAATACTGCTCTGCGCGCCAGTTTTTTGTACGAAGATTTGAATACGCGCTTCAACGATGTAATCGGCGAAAATCTATCAATAGCAGGCATTCGTTCTTTGGACAATGCCCGCAGCAATATTTTTATTTCTTCCGAACAGCAAGACATTATTGGTTATAGCGGTTTCCTTATTGGTGATGCAGATTACAAGCAAAAGTTTATTTTTAGTGGTTTAATTCGGCGCGAAGGCACATCTTTGTTTGGGCCTGAAAATCGTTGGGCGCATTATTATAGAGCCAGTGGCGCGTATCGCTTGACAGAAGATATTAATCTCAAGTGGATTCAAGAGCTAAAGCTAAGGGCTTCGATGGGCACATCAGGGATTCGACCTAATTTTGAACAGCGGTTTGAAACGTTTGAATTGATTAATGGTGTCACTACTAAAAATACCTTGGGCAATGAATTTCTGAAGCCCGCCTACTCCACCGAAACCGAAATCGGATTGGATATGACCTTTTTGAAAGCTTTTACTTTAGAATTTAATTACAGTCAAATCACCACAGAAGACCAGATTTTGTTGGTGCCACTCACAGGTGCCGCAGGATTCAGAGGCCAATGGCGCAATGCTGGAACGATAGAATCCAAAGTTTATGAAGCAGGTTTAAATATTGATATCAAACGCTTATTTCGTGTCAAAATTCCTGATTTTCGCTGGGATGTTTATACAACCTTCGACCGTGTGGAGCAAACGATTTCCAAACTGGATGTGCCATCTTACGTCACAGGGCCGGGGATTCAAGGGTCTTCGCTATTTTTAATCGAAGAAGGGCAGCCTTTTGGTACGATGGTTGGAGAAGTATTTGCAACTAATTTAAATCAATTGAAAGATTTAGAAAGCGTCAATCCTGATGACTATACGATCAATCCGGCGGGCTATGTAGTTCAAAAAGATCAACTCGGCACACCGCAGGAGCGACCTTACAAACTCCGCGATGCAAATGGCAATCCACTTGTACAACCAATTGGTAATATTAATCCTGATTTTCGGATGGGTTTTGCGCATTATCTTGGTTATAAAGGTTTTCAAATTTATACTTTATTCGACTGGAAAAAGGGGGGCGATATTTATAACCTCACTAAACAATGGCTTTACCGTGATTTTCGGCACGGGGATATGAGCAAATATCCTGACATCGCGGCTGGATTTTATAGCAGCGAAGGTCTGTATAATGGTTTAGTTACTAATAATCATTTCGTAGAAGACGGTTCGTTTTTTATGCTACGCGAAGCTTCTATTTCTTATCATGTTAAACTAAATAACTTTTTTGAAAATATCAAATTGAGCTTAATAGGTCGGAATTTATTTACAAATACTAAATATTCTGGTTTCCATCCTGATGTGACCAGCGCGCCACGCGATGAAAATACGCTGAGCAATCGCTTTGATAATGGACGCGGTAGCGATTTACGCACCCCAGGTGGCGATCCCAGCGTTTTTTTTGTAGATGCTTTCAATTACCCTTTGGCGAGAACGTATACTTTTAGCGTACAAATCACTTTTTAGGCAAACAATATCATGAGAAAATATATATCTATTTTTACTATTATGTCCTTGCTATTGTATTCTTGCGAAAGTTTGGACACGATCAATAATAATAATCCCGACCGCAATGCAGTGCTTTCGAGTGGTGCAGATTTAGCGCCGGTGCTGCGAGGAGGCTATGTGACCTGGTGGCAAGGAGTACATGGTGCACATCCTGTGGTAGCACTTTCGGTTGCGGCGGATGCTTATAGCCTACCCTGGGATGACTTCGGTGCGCAACGCTTTGGTTTTGAGCCCCGTACAGCTTTTAATAATCAAACAAACGAAATTGCGGATTATAAAGAAATAGCAAAAGCGCCCTGGTTTGGTTGCCTTTCGGCGGTGTCGAGTGCAAATGATGTGCTGGCAGCCCTAGAAAAAGGCATTTCGATTGATAATGGCGGCCCGCAGGACGAGATTGTACGGGCTTCAGCGCATTTTTTGCGGGGTGTAAGTTGGGGCTATATTGGTTTAATATTTGACAAGGGCTTGATCGCAGATGAAAATACCGATGTAACCAAAGAAATTCCTTTCTCAGCATATTCCAAAATGGTGGAGGCCGCTGTGGTTGAATTGGATTCAGCAATTGAAATTGCACAATCAGTAAGTGGCGATTTTGTACATAATTATTTTAATGGACTGAATTTGAATGCAGAACAATTTATAAAATTATGTCATTCTTATGCTGCAAAATTCCTGGCGCAAATGCCTCGCACCGAAGCCGAAAATGCCGATGTGAACTGGCAGAAAGTGTTGGCTCATACTGAAAAAGGATTAAATTACAATTTCGCACCAATCGCAGATGGCAAGTTTTGGAAGAGTTATCAGCAATATGTTTTTACAGAAACCGGGCAAGGTCCTTTCTGGGCGCGCGTTGACCAGCGTTTGATTAAAGCTTTAGATCCTTCACAACCAGCGCGTTATCCTGAGATTTCCAAAGGTGAAGCGCCTTTGACGAATAAAATGGCGACTTCCAGCGATAAGCGCCTTGCATCCGATTTTGTTTTTTTTGCTGCAAATATTTTTCCTTTAGAGCGCGGCGAATGGCATTTTTCACATTACAAGCATAATCGCAATAAATCGGAAATGGGCTTTGCTGGTGATGGTTCTTCGAGTGGGCCGATGCCAGTTTTTTTGAAAGCAGATAATGATTTGATAAAAGCCGAAGCCTTGCTGCGCTTGTCTCGCAAGAATGAAGCTATTGCCATTCTCAACGCCGGAACGCGCGTAACAAGAGGCAATCTAGCGCCTTTGAACAACAGTGCAAACGATGCCACTGTACTCCGGGCAATTATGTACGAACGTGCTATCGAATTACTCAGCACTGCGCCTATGAATCTTTGGTTTGATCGACGTCGCTATGGTCCAAGATTAGACTTTACTGCGTTAGATGACTTAGGCGGTTTGCAAAAAGGAACGCCTGCGCATTTGCCTGTCCCTGCTGATGAATTAGCGATTCAAAAATTAGAACCTTATACTTTCGGCGGGGCTACCGACCCGAATGGAATTGAAGCGCATTAAATGAAATGTGGCACATTTTGGAAATGTGCCACATTTTTTAAAATTAAAACAAAACGAAATGAGAATAACTTTACATTTATTTACATTTTTTTACATTTTTTTTAATTGCAATGCTCAAACCGATCAGGTACAAATCATATTACAAAAACTTGCCAAAAGTAAACCAGAATTAGTCGGCTATATCCCTGAAACCGGGCGGGCTTATCTTATTACCCCACGCGAAGAAGCTGTTCCGGCTGCTTTTATTCCTCAACTGCAAGATGCTTTTTATAAAGATGCCGGCGAATTATGTAAAATTTATGGACAACGTTATTTAGCAGATTGGCGAGCTTTACTATCGAAAGCAGCGCGAGAAAGCTTTTGGGGTGCATCTTATTTATGCAATCGGGCAAATAATTATTTTGGCATCCGATCAATGAACAAACCCTGGGCTTGTGAATCATTTTTCTTTTGTGAAACGGTACTGCGCAACGATCCCGAACCTTCTGATTTTATCATTTTTGAAGATTTTGAGTCCTCACTTTGGATGTTTATTCACACGATTTATAGCGACCATTTTTTGGAAAGGCTTCCTGATTATGGCGCTCGGGTTGCCGAAGCTATAAAACGGGAGCGCGAGGTGAGCGTTCATTATTGGGAGTTTGCGGATTATGATATTCCATTTGTAAGGCAATTACCTGCCGCGGCTTATACTTATGAGGAACTAATTTATACCTGGAGTGAACATTTAATAAATAACTTGTGTGTCAACTGCGACCGCCAGACCGACCGCAACTGGATTGCGAAAGTGGAACGAGCAGAGAAAAGGGTACGGAAGTAAGGCTATCAAATCATACCAGCCATTTTTGCCAATTGTACCAACGCTGTGGTATCCCGAGCGCCGAGGTATTCAATCATATTGCTCCGATGATGCCCAACGGTGTTAGGGCTGATGAATAATTGATTGGAAATTTCTTTTGTATCCAGGTCTTGTGCAATTAGCGTGAGTACTTCTTTTTCTCTTGATGAGAGCAAATCACGATTCGAATCTTCCTTAGTTGCTGAATGAAAGGTATATACATATTTATTTTCTTCTCCATACGATACTCGAATCCAATAATGTGCAAAATCCTTCTTGATCAAATAAGCAACATTTTGGATATAATTAAAAGTATAGGTAAAATTTCGTTCCTTGTCATACTGAATGGGTACACCCTGTGAAAACAAGCATAGCGGCTTGCCATCCATTTTGCGATAGCGAATGCCACAATAACAAATTTTGATATTGCTTCTCTGCTCAAATGGAATTTTTGATAAAGCAGAAGTAAGCCATGCCACGGAATCAGTAGGAAAGGATTCATAGCCTTTTTCCAGTAAACTCAGCACTCTACTCATTCGCTCCGCTTCTGTGCCTTCCGGCAAAACGCCCCAAAATGCTTCCTTTCCTACGTCCAGCTCCGAAATATATTTTTTGTGGTTAAAAATGCTAATCACCGCCTCTGTGCCTTTTATTCCATCCAAAAGAAGCTTTGCTTCTCGGACAAATCCATCCATATCGGCTATTTCATCGTCTTTGTAGTAATGACTGGAAAGCGTTCTGACCTTTTGGTAGATACGTTCTGCCTCCTGAAGGCTTTGCAAATGCTCAAAAACGGTAGATTTACTCATGCCTTTTTTAGTACCAGCATCAAAAATAGCGAAAATCGCTATTGAATTGAAAATCGCAGGAGTCTAATTTTGCATTAAAAATAACACGCACCTTAAATCTGTTAAAAATGACACACCATATTCCCTACTCTGAAGAACAATTAAAACTGATGCTTTTCAGTGCTTCCAAAAAGGATTTTGCAATTTTATACGACGTTTACGCGCCTTTACTGTTTGGTTTTATTCTTCGAATCCTGCCAGAGGAATGCGCTGCCGAAAAGGCCTTAACTAATACATTTATACATATTCGAACAAATGCTAAAGATTATCAAAATTGCAAGTTGAAAATACTTACCTGGATGCTGAATATCGCCAGAAAGAAAGCCACAGAAGAGCTTGTGCTCCAACAATTAAAGAATGAAGTATTTGCAAATTATGAATACTTCGAGAACCTAAATATTCTTGAATAAAGCCATTTATTTCAACTTTGCACAAGCTTCTCCGATTCTTTCAATCGCTTTGCGCAATTTCTCTTCGGAAGTAGCATACGAAAAGCGTACGCAATTATCCGCGCCAAAGGCAGAGCCGGTCACGATTGCAACGTGTGCATTATGCAAAATATATTCTGCGAAATCATCCGCATTATTCACCGTAAAGCTGCCATCACTTTTGCCAAAGAAAGCGCTGATATCCGGGAATACATAAAACGCTCCCTCCGGTTCATTCACTTTAAATCCTGGAACTTTACTCACCAAATCTAACACCAGATCACGACGCTTCAAAAAAGCATCACGCATCTCCCAAGAGGGCGTCATATCGCTCAAAAGCGCGTAGGCTGCGGCCTTCTGCCCAAAAGCAGTCGCACCGGAAGTAATTTGTCCTTGCATTTTATTACAAGCATCAGCGATCCATTTTGGCGCACCAATATAGCCCAAACGCCAGCCAGTCATAGAAAATCCTTTGGAAAAGCCATTTACAGTTACAGTGCGATCTTTTACATTTTCAAAAGCGCCAATGCTGACGTGCTTTCCAACAAAATTGATATATTCGTAAATTTCATCCGAGATAATCATGATTTGCTCGTGCTTTGCAATTACATCGGCAATCGCCTTGAGTTCATCATAGGAATAGACAGAACCCGTTGGATTACAAGGAGATGAAAATAATAAAATTTTTGTACGATCTGTAATAGCCGCCTCCACTTGTTCGGCACTTACTTTATAATCCTGCTCGATGTCAGCGTGAACCAATACCGAAATACCGTCTGCCAACTTCACTAATTCCGCATAAGAGACCCAATATGGCGAAAGAATAATCACTTCGTCATCCTCGTCAATCAAAGATAAAATCACATTTGCAATGGATTGCTTAGCGCCATTGGATACGACAATTTGGTTAATGTCAAAATCAAGATTATTATCTCGTTTGAATTTGGTTTGAATCGCTTTGCGCAGATCCACCAAACCCGGTACGGGTGTATATTTCGTAAAACCTTCGTCTAAAGCTTTTTTAGCGGCTTCTTTGATGTGCGCAGGCGTGTCAAAATCAGGTTCACCAAGACTCAAGTCAATCACCTCAAAGCCTTTGGCAGCAAGGTCGCGCGCTTGTTGTGCCATTTTGATCGTGGCAGATTCTTCCATACGCTGGATACGACGCGATAATAACGAGGATGCTACAAGTTCCATTTTAATTTATTTAAATTTTTATACTTGATGTTTAAGGTTTTTCAAAAATTAAGCTTGAATTTTAAAATGCTGCAAATGTATTCCTTTTCCCAATGCATTGCAAGATCATTATTATTCAAAATTATCGTTGCAAAATTACTTTTTTAAATACCTTCTGTTATTTTTGTTTGATGTTGAGTGTCAATTTCTGACTTCGGACCTCCGACTTCTGACTTCTTCATTGTATCTTTCCGCCGCAAATCGCAAGTTTCATTAGCATGAGTAAAAGAAAACCGAGTAATATAAAACGCACTCCTCCTTCTGCAAAAGCAGTTCCCAAATCTGTGGCAAAGCCATCGAAACCTAAATTTTCTTTGGAACGCGAGTGGGTCACTTCCTCTT
>JANRME010000118.1:0-7172 GCA_033761835.1 Saprospiraceae bacterium | reverse complement strand
CGCAATTTCATCTTCGCGCAAAGCTTGCGTTTCTTCATTTATATAGATGAGTGGCACTACATTTTCGGTGTCCAACTCGTCCATTTTTTCAACCATTTTCAGAATATCATTCAAATCCTTCATCAGCCGGATTCTTTCTTCTTCTGATAATTCCAAACGCGCCAAATTTTCAAGTCTCGAAATTAGTTGTTCATCTATTGTCATAGCAAAAAATTAGATGATTAGCCAAATTCTATCGTCAAAATACCATAAAATGATATAGCCTCGAATGCAAAATCCGAGGCTATAAAACGGGATCGGCTTGTAAGAACAAAAAAATATCAAGGATTTGTCTCTGCTTTTTGATCCGATCTTTTAGCCAATGCTGCTTCTTTCAGCTTCCCAAGGTATTGATCGCGTATTTCATTGAAACGTGGCAATTCAGACTTAGGCAGCGGCTCTGGGTTTGGGAAATTCAACTTGAGGTGATTCACCTGCTTGCCGTTTTGCCAAAACCTAAAACACACGTGTGGCCCAGTCGCCAAACCAGTCGAACCTACATAACCGATCACTTGCCCTTGTTGCACCCGCGCGCCTGCGCGTATTCCTTTTGCAAAGCCCCTCATGTGCAAGTACTGTGTTTCATAGACTTTATCGTGCTTGATTTTTACGAAATTACCATTGCCACTCGTGTAAGAAGCTGCGATCACGGTGCCGTCGCCAACTGCCACAATCGGCGTACCGTAAGGCGCTGCGTAATCCGTACCAAAATGCGGGCGGCGACGCTTTAAAATCGGGTGGAAACGATTCAGGTTGTAATACGACGAAATCCGCATTTGCGAATATTTCAAAGGTGCCTTCAAAAAAGCACTCTTCATAGGGCGGCCTTCTAGATCATAATAACCTTTGAGTTTTCCATCCTTACTTTCGTAATGAATGGCATAGACGTCCTTCTTTTCATTTTTGTAGAAAGCAGCATATACCTTACCTATACCAGCATCTTTGCCTTCTACGAAATTCTGATCATACACCAATTTAAATTGATCACCTTTCTGCAAATGGTGAAAATCTATTGCCCATTGTAAAGCATCTTCCATTTTATCCGCCAATTCAAAACTCATACCAGCATCGGTCATGGCTTGCCAAAGCGAAGATTCGATCACTCCAGCTGCTGATTTTAAAGCTGTTGAGACGGGGCGTTTAATGCGCTCTACCTTCAAATCTCCTTGCAGATGAAAAATCAGGTATTCATAAATGCTTGGTTCATAGACAAGATAATCTGCCCGGCCAGTGCTGTCTTTGGTCAAAATCGTGTACGGATTGCCTACACGTAATTCATTCACACTGAAAAGTCCTTTAGAATTGGAAACAATCTGCTCTACCGAAGGATAATCCAATTTTTGCGCAAGCAGTAAATCCGCCAGGAATTGGCCCGATTTAATATTGCCTTCTATCACCTGAAAGGTGTCAAGTGCAAAGCCGTATTTCATCGTGGGCATCTTCACCGGAAAAGCACCTAATTCTACATTTTCTGGCTCGACGTGTAGTAAAGAAGCGCGAAGCGTTTGTGAAGCATCTGAATTCCAGTACAGAAATGAACCGAAAGCGATAGCCGATAACCCGATAACACTTATTTTAAAAAAATTGGCCCGTACAAGTCTTTCGATTTGCTTCTTGAGTTGGTGAAACGGTTCTGTCAAATCCACAGTTTTTCCTGATTTGTGTTGAAAAATTAACGCCAGAAACACCAAGAATCGCCGATTAACTCACTGGTGTGCATCATTATTTTAAAAGCCATGTTCTGACGTTCTTTTACCTATCGTCACGGGATCATTTCAGGTGTGTAGCGACTCTCATTCTTGCAAATATAGAATTCGGATTGAAAGTAGCATAAAGAAAAGTGTTAAAAATGATTTTTCGGGCTTAAAGGCTAAAAGTTGAAGCATTAAATAAATTTAACTTGCGCGTTTTAAATCAACCTTTAAACCATTCAACTTATCAACTTCACTTAATAACCGCCTCATCCACCTTCGCTTCTATCACCGCCTCTATTACATTGGGCAACTCCGAAAATAAATCATAACCCGTAGCAGCCTCTATTTCATTGACCGATACGCGGAATTTACTCCAAGGCATTTCGCTGAGGCTGTTTTTGTTTTCTACATTTATTGCAATGATGCGCGTATCCTCGTCAATACGTTCCATATCATTGTTCCCGTTTGGCAATACCAGAATCACTTTCCATAAATGGCGCGGCACGGTGATTTTTCCACCCGACAGTTTCTCGCGGTAGCCTTTGTTGCCAGTGCCTCCTATTCCATAATTCCCTGAAATAATATATAATTCATTACCTTCATATACTAATTTCCGACAGTAATCTTCCAACTTTACCCATAAATCTTGGTTGTGCAAGGGCGCTTGCGGAAAAATATTCGTCATAAAAAAAGTAGCGCTATTATCTGCATCATTCAGAGAACGATCCGCCGAAGGGCAAAGATGCCCACGATCAAAGCCATTGATGTTGAATTCGTAGTCATTTGGGCCAACGCGATACCAACCCTCGGGAAGGTTATCATAGGGACGGAAATTATCTTGGCGATCCGCGCTACCAAGCCAGTCTTCATTCAAGTGCCAACTCACCCAATTGGCGATGCCTCGGCTGCGATTGTAAGAAAGCGAGTATTGGGGCAAAACAATCAAATAATTATTTTCATTGGAAACATCCGCCGTGGCATTACTGGGGTTGCCCAGCAAAATGTTAAGTTCTTCTCGCTCAATATCAGGTAAGAAAATTTCATCAACGGGATCACAAGAGCTTAGCAAAAATATAATTGCCGCAAATCCTATAAGTTTCTTTATGTTCATGAGTTCAGGTATTTCCTGCAAATTTAGATAGATTTTAGGAATAAAAATATCAAATGACAAAGAATGACGCAGCAAGACAATCAGGCCAGGAAACAATGAAACAATGAATTAATCCTTACCTTTGACCTCAAAATCATTAGGATGTCCGATCAGCAATATAAATATGATATAAGGGGGGTTTCCGCTACCAAAGACGAAGTACACAAAGCCATAAAGCATTTAGACAAAGGCTTGTTTCCCAACGCCTTTTGCAAAATCTTACCCGACATTGCAGGCGCCGATGATGCCTTTTGCAATATCATGCACGCCGATACCGCCGGCACCAAAACGAGTCTTGCTTATATCTATTGGCGTGAAACGGGCGACTTAAGCGTATGGGAAGGCATCGCGCAGGATGCCATTGTGATGAACCTCGATGATATGGCCTGCATCGGCTGTTTTGATAATATTATTCTATCTTCTACTATCGGGCGCAACAAAAATCTAATCTCCGGTGAAGTTATCGCTACCATTATCAATGCTACAACTTCCTTTCTTGACCAAATGCGCGCATTCGGTGTGCAAATAACACTTGCCGGTGGCGAAACCGCCGATGTAGGCGACATTGTACGCACCATCGACGTAGGTTATACTGCTTTCGCCCGAATGAAACGAACGGATATTTTGGAAAATCATATCCAACCCGGCGATGTCATTGTCGGATTGGCTTCTTTTGGGCAGGCAATTTACGAAAACGCTTACAATGGCGGCATGGGCAGCAATGGCTTGACTTCTGCACGGCACGATGTACTGGCGAATATATACGCCGACAAATATCCTGATAGCTTCGATCCCAATATCCCTAAATCAGTGGTCTATACCGGTTCAAAACAGTTGACTGATCTGATAGAAATTGAAGGGCAAGCGATTCCCATTGGCAAATTGATTCTCTCCCCCACGCGAACTTATTTACCCGTTGTAAAACGCTTATTTGATGAGTTACGTGATGAGATCAACGGCGTGATTCATTGCACCGGCGGCGGGCAAACCAAAGTGCAAAAGTTCATCCAGGATTTGCGAATTGTCAAGAATAACTTGTTTCCTGTGCCACTTTTATTTAAAATGATCCAACAAGAATCAAAAACCGCCTGGCGCGAAATGTATCAGGTGTTTAATATGGGGCATCGCTTAGAAGTTTATTTGCCCGAAGCAAAAGCCGATCGCGTTATTGAGATTGCTAAAGCATTCAATATCCCTGCTCAAATCCTGGGCTATGTGGAATCAGCAGAAGGTGCAAAGGTTCGCATCGAAAGCGAGCAAGGCGTTTTTGAATATTAAAAATATGGGAATAGTATTCTCGATTCTTCCATTATAAACCTCCATTTCCAATACAAATTTCAGCATTCTGTTAACAGAATAGGCGATTCTTTCATGAGAATTGCCTATTCTTATATGAGAATCTACGATTCTGACGTAAGAAATGTTAGTACTAATGAAAAAAATGATATTTCTCTTATCAGAAACTTCGATTCTAATAAGAGAAATGCCAATTCTGATAAAAGAATAGGCAAATTATTAATCGAAAAGGTAATTTCTGTCCTTTTTCTTGCGCTTGAGTTGATGCATCGCCTTTAAGTACTGCTTTGCCAGGGGGATGATCTTTACGCGGCTGCTGCTTACGTCGTCTGTCCATTGAACGGGGAGTTCATAAATCTTAAGTCTAAACCATTCCGCGACAGTTAATAATTCGGTAGAGAAGAACCAGCCATCGCTTACGGCGCCATTTTCGTGGAGTTTTGGGTAAACCGAGCGTTTCAGGAACTTGAAGCCACACATTCCATCAGAAAATCGAACGTTTAGGTATATTCTCAAAATGAAATTGAAGACCCTTGAAGTAAACTCGCGCTTGAGCGTACGCCCGATGACTTTGGCTTGAGGATGCAGGCGCGTACCGTAAACGATATCATAATTTCGCTTATTAATTGCGTCATAAGCCTCTAAAAAATGGGGCAAATCGGTTGCCAAATCCAAATCCATATAACCGACTATGTCCGCTTTCGATTGTTCCCATGAAGTTTTCAAAGCTAAACCTACGCCTCGACGCGGAACTTTCACGACGACGACTTCAGCAAGCTCGGCGGATAAGCGTTCGGCGAGCTCGAAGGTACGATCCGTCGAGCCATTATCAGCGATAACGATGCGCCATTGATCAGAATCGGGGAAATGCGTTTTTAAAAAGGCATGTAAAATCTTTACCTGGCGTTCCAGCGTTGGTTCTTCGTTCAGTACGGGGATGGTCACGTCAAATGTCATAGTTTATTATCGGTTATCGGTGAATCGAAGGTGCAAATTTGGTAGTTTTTTGCAAAAAATCGCTCAAATTGAAAAAAAGAGCGTATTGGCAAATCAGCAATTTTTCTTTATTTTGTAGAAAATTCCAGGATTTTTATCTATCGTTGAAGTAAAATCCGAAACTAATTCGTCGTCTCAATCGTACTCATCGCAAAGCTTTTAAGCTATGTTCAAGAATATAAAATCATTGTTTATTGTAGAAGAAGAGCCGAAAAAGGAAGTGGCAAAATCAGTTGCTAAAGATCCGCCGAAGCCTGCAACCGAGGCCACGCCTGATATTCCGTCAGGGCAAGCGAGTCAAGAGTTTATGGACATCCTTTTCAAAGCAATGCAGGATAATAATATCGAAGGATTTGATTATCTGGAATTTAAAAAATCGCTTTTATCGTTGAAGCAAATGCAAATGGACGAGCCAACGCGTTATCAATCTGCCTTTGCGATGGCGCAAACATTGGGCGCTACGCCTGAGAAATTAGTGCAAACCGCTCAACATTACCTGGATGTATTAAAAAATGAAGAACAGAAATTTCAAAAAGCAGCAGCGAATCAACAAGAAAAACTGATCGGAACCAGGGAACAAGAAATCGCTCAAATTGACGCGGCATTAAAAACAAAGGCGGAGCAAATCAAGCAATTGACACAGGAAATTGAACAACACCAACAGCAGGCGGCCGCGCTTAAAAAGGAAATTGCAGAGGCTACTATAAAAGTGGAAACAACCAAGCATAATTTTGTTGCATCTTATCAGCAATTAGCGGCCCAGATTGCAGCGGATATAGAAAACATAAAGGAATACCTCAAATAAACCATTGAAAATGAGCAACCAAGCGTCTAATAAAAAACTAATAAAACGTATCATCGGAATAGGTGTTCTCATCATATTGGCATATTTATTTTATATTTCACTGCCAATGATAGTGATGCTAGCCGCCAATACTTTTTACCTTGCCGTTATAGGGATTATAGTAATAGGAATCGGTTATATGATTTATCGTTTATTTAAATAGTTTTTAACAACATTAATCGTATTTTTAAGCCTGAAATTTTTGATCTAAACAATGGATACATACAACAAAGAATTTAAACCGAAATCGTTTTGGCAACGCCCCGAAGGCGTCACCGGTATGCTATTTTTGGCCGGCTTAATCATTGGCGGGGGTTATCTGCTCTACATTGCATTACCTACGCTGATTATATTGGCGCAAAATGTACTAAACCTTAGCCTGATGCTCGTTGCCTTAGGCGCTATTGTTTATATGGTACTTGATCCTAAGATGCGCAATTTGGTAAGCTATATGTACAAAGGTTTAATGCGTTGGTTAACAGGGCTTTTTGTTCAAATTGACCCAATTGGCATTTTGAAATCTTATGTGGACAATCTGAAGGACAACCTTCGAAAAATGAATAAGCAGATCGCCCAATTGCGCGGGCAAATGCATAAATTGCAGGAAGTTATCCATAACAATAAAAAGCAAATTGAGAGTAGTCTTAATATGGCAAGCAAAGCCCGTGAAGCGGATAAGCAGAATATTTTGATTTTGAAATCGCGGCAAGCCGGGCGTTTGAAAGAATCCAATATGCGCCTGGAAGACCTGTATCGCAAGATGGAGGTACTTTATCGGGTATTGACAAAAATGTATGAGAACTCACAGATTTTGATGGAAGATATTCAAGATCAAGTAGCTGTGAAAGAGCAAGAACGCAAGGCCATTCATGCGAGTCATAGTGCTATGCGCAGTGCGATGAGTATCATTAGTGGCGACCCCGATAAGCGTGCTATGTTTGACCAAGCGATGGAAGCTATTGCGGAAGATGTTGCTAATAAAGTAGGCGAAATGGAGCGCTTTATGGAAATGTCTGCCAATTTTATGGATTCAGTAGATTTGCAAAACGGTATTTTTGAGGAAGAAGGCCTGAAAATGCTGGAAAAATGGGAAAAAGAAGGTGTTTCTTTGATTTTGGGTGAAGAAAAGCAAAATCTGCTCCTGCAAGCTAAC
>JANRME010000117.1:0-3740 GCA_033761835.1 Saprospiraceae bacterium | reverse complement strand
ACACTTGCGACACTTACATAATTGGAAGAGGCTATTAAAATTAGACAAATTCCCTTCTTTAGAAGGGTTTGAGAAATTACCTAAAATTGAAAAAATTGAAAAAATTAGCGATTCAAGAGATTTAAGGTATTTAAGACACTTAAATAATCTGGAAGACTTAAGATATTTACAACTGTTAATAAATCTTCGAGAAAAAGACCAAAGCTTTATAAAGTTACAAAAAAACATAATAGAAAATTGGAAGTTACATATGAAAGGAAAAGAACTTGCCCAACTTCAAAAGATAGCAAACAATAATTTAAAAATATTGAATAACTTATCAGAAGACAAGAAAAGGGAAATGTTTCGGTATTTTTAAGGAGGCGCTTCAGGAAACTTTAGAAGCCTATTGAACGTAAGCATATAAAAACAGCCGTTGAAACGATACGCGCTTTACAGCATTCCGGTTCTGGTTCTACTGCTCCAGCTTTTTGGGCAGCAGGATCATATTTTTGTCCTACTCGCTACCGCCGCACTTGCGCTTGTCGCCGCGTTCCTCTTTCATTCGCAAGCGGCCATCCTCACTATCGAGTACTGGCGTACTCAAAAGCGCTGGGCGGTCACCGGATTAAGTTATTTCGCTATCATCACAGGCGCTACGCTGCTCACCTGGTACATTCAGCGCCTGGCGCTCGCCCCGGAGGTTTCGCTACAATTACAAGGTTTTTACAGACTTCAGATTGCTTCCATTGCTGGGCTTGGGAGCATTGTGCTGCTGTTGGTGGCGTTTTACTTGATTTCCCATCGGCTTATGCTGAATATCGCCGTAGTCGGCTTATCCAAATACCCGCGTTTACTGGCTTTGGGTATTGCCATTGCGATAGCCGCACCGATTATCGCCGGAGCAGATTTGCAATTTCCTCTGTTATGGGCGCTGCTGGCGATTGTTATTTACATTTTATTATTCGATTTATTTATTGATTATCAAATCCCCGGTATCACCTGGTTTATCACTTGGATTGTACTATTCGCCATTTATATCGCTATATTATTATATCGTTATCATGCAGCAATCTACCATTCGCTCCATGACTGGATGTCCTTGTTTTCCTGCGCTTTTTTAGCGCTGATTCTGGTGGTGATGCTCTTGTTTTTAACAAGCAGTATTTTTCCATTCCTACGATTTCCGGTCATCGAAAAGCCCAGTTTGCGCAATCGAGTGCAAGTATTGGTGGTTTGGCTTACTTTATTAATTTTTGGGGTAGTCGGCGCAACGACCGTTGTTTTTTTTCAAAATTATGTAGCCGATTGGGAAAAACATATTTATAATTTAATTGATTGGCTCATTAAATCTTATGCTTTTCTTTTATTGGCAATCGGCGTACTAGCCATTGCCATTGCCAATTCCATCACCCGACCGATCGTGCGCATCGGCGAGAAGCTAAAAACCCTGCAATTGGGCAAAAACGAACCTATTCTTTGGCGTAGCCAGGACGAAATCGGCGAGCTAATTACCGAATACAATCGGATGATCGCTAAATTGGAAGACAGTACCGAGCAACTCAAGCAATCGGAACGAGAAAGCGCTTGGCGCGAAATGGCGAAGCAAGTGGCACACGAGATTAAAAATCCGCTCACGCCCATGAAACTCAGCATTCAATACCTACAACATGCCGCCAAAACCAATCCGCAGGAAGCAGAAGCCATGATGCAGCGCGTAGCCAATACGCTAATTGAGCAAATTGACGGTTTGGCGCGCATCGCTACTGAGTTTTCCAATTTTGCTCAAATGTCAAAGCCTCAAAATGAAGCTTTTACACTCAATGAAGTTGTACAATCCGTTTTTAATCTTTTCGCCGAAAATCCTGAGGGCAATACCAAATTTGAACTAAACCTGCCCGACGAACCATTAAAGGTGTTTGCTGACAAAGACCACGTCATCCGTGTGTTGAATAACCTCATAAAAAATGCCTTGCAAGCCATACCAGATGGGCGACGAGGCAGGATTCGGGTAACGCTTTCCTCGATCGAGGAAAGCGCTATCCTGCAAGTCGAAGATAATGGCATCGGTATTCCCACTGAAATGCAGGAAAAAGTTTTTCAACCCAATTTCACCACCAAAAGCTCCGGCACAGGCTTGGGGCTGGCGATGAGCAAAAACATCGTAGAAGCCACTGGCGGCAAGATTTGGTTAGAAAGCAAAGTTGGAGAAGGCACGCGCTTTTTCGTAGCATTGCCGAAGATGGAGTTATGATGGCTTTGAAATTGAAGCAATTCAATGATTAATCAATTCCTCAATAATTTGAATAAAAGACTCAACATCCGGTAGTAACGCATTAATCTTTGATTCCGTAACGTCCCGATAATCTTGATAATCCGCATCTTGCCGGAGTGCGAACAATTCATTATACATTTGTCCGAAAGCCGTATCAATTTTACCATTGCTTATTAATTCTTTATTAAACGCCGCCTTTGTCCCACTGTGCATAGAAGCCCCTCCAAACCGTTATAAATCAAATAAGCAGATGCAGCATAAAAACAAGCATAATAAAGTCGGTTCGCAGCAGTATTCCAATGTTGAATAGATACCATTACATTCGCCTCTTCCAAGGCCTCATGGGCTCTTTGTAGTCGATAAGCAGCTAATTCTTCTTTAGAATAACTCATATCATATATTAATCTATTGCAATGCCTTCTTTTTCCACATTTTTATAAAATGCAGTGATTTCAAAGTCTTGCCATTTATCTTTTTCTTCAATAACTGCCGCAATTACTTCTCCTGTTTGCAATTCGATTTCGTATAACTTATTGCGAATCAGCCGCTCCAGTGCTTCATCCAAAGATTTGCTCACTAAAACTAAAAAATCCCAATCCGATTCTGCGCGAGCGTCCCCGCGTGCGCGCGAGCCAAAGAGAACGACTTTTGCCTTTGAATCGATGGCGCGTATTTGTGCTTTAATGCGCTCAGGGATGGGGATGGACATGGTGGATGCTTGCATATTTTAGTTTTTACAAAAGTCGATTATTTGCAAACTATTAGCAAATTATAGGCTTTTCATGGAAAACCTAATTATTCTGTAAGAGAAGATTCTCTTTGTTCTAAAGCGTCTTCATCATTATAAACTACTCCATCTTCCTTTATTTTATTAATAATTATTTCATCTTTCATTCCATCGCCATCTAAATCAACTTCTAGTATTTCATATTTTTGTGTCCTAAGTAAAAATGCTGTTTCAGTAACCACTTCAAGGCGGTCAAAGCAAATGAACCTCAAATCTGTCGAATTTCTAATTTTGTCGCAAGCAATAACAGGATCAATATCTTTATATGCTATATTGTAAAGAAAAATGCTAAATCCCATAACTATTTCCTCGGTAGAAAGAGATAACCGCGGCCCACACACAAATTGAATTCCCGGACAAAAGTTTATTAAATCAAAAGCTACATCATTTAATCCACTTCTACAACATGATAATAATAAATAAGAGTTTTTAGTCAAACAATTATTATTATGAAGCATTTCTCCAAATTCCTTCAATGACACGTCAATATTGCCTGATTGATCAGAAAACCCTATCTCATCTCCATGTGCACTTAAGTAAATAAAATCAAATTGAATGCCCAAATTCAACGCTTCTACTAAATCATCGAACGAGGTTAATCCATATTTTATCGGTTCTATTCCGTAGAGTTCGGCTTGGGTTTCAATAATATTAATTTCCCTTTCTTCGCTATCAAGTTCACTACACCCCAAAATGAGC
>JANRME010000116.1:0-12832 GCA_033761835.1 Saprospiraceae bacterium | reverse complement strand
CTCACTTCGTTCGCATGTTCATGCCACTTGGCCTGAGCGTTATAGCTATCTATCTAATGAACTTGTTGATGGATATATTCGGGATATCTTGGATCAGCAAGACCTCTGGTCAACAAAAATCCCTAGCATGCTTTCAGGCTACTTCAAAGACATGGGACAACTTTTATCATTGCTTGGCGACCGCCTTGCACCAGGGGCACGCGCTGGTTTTGTGGTTAGCAATTCCTTTTACGGAGGAGTTCCTATTGCCACCGACTTACTTCTGGCACAAACAGCCGCAAAACTAGGATATAAAACTGTAGGAATTGACGTGTATCGTGGTATCGTCCCCTCATCTCAACAATATAAACTCATAGAGGATAAATACTTTATGCGCGAGAGCTTGGTTATTGTGGAGAAGATTTGATGTACACAGGAATGAATTATAATGAAATAGAATGGGGGCAAGTTATAGACTTACCTTCTTCCCGAGCATTGAGATCCACAACACATATTATCGGTGGGCGCTATCCATGCCGTAGTATTGCACTCATACCTCGTATGATTTTATCAGATTTAAAAGTAAGTGGAAGAGAAGTGCGGGTGCTTGATCCGTTTATGGGCTCTGGTACTACTGCAATTGAAGCCGCCCTCCAAAGTTATATACCATATGGCTTAGATGTAGACCCTTATGCCAAGTTAATAAGCGACCTTTCTGTTCATGCCTTTAAACAAAAAGAAATTGAAGCCATTGAAAAAATTGGCCTCAAAATCATAGATAAGTTTGACACCGTTCGAATAAATTCCAAGCTAGCCCCAGATATGCAGGGAATTGATTATTGGTTTAGCCCACAAAATTACAATGATCTTTTAAAGATAAAAACGCTCATTTATATCTATGCAAGCGATCATAAACATGTATTGCGTTTTTTCCTAGCAGTCCTCGCAGATATCGTCCGCTCTTCTTCTAGAGCAGAAAGGCAATCGCTAAAACCTTATATTTCGAAAAAATTTATTAAAAAAAGCATTCCCGTATTGCCTAGTTTTGAGAAGGCATTCCGTTCATATCATGCGGCATCCATGGGCGCTTCATCACATATGAAAGCAAGCTGCATTCATTGGTTAGCAGGAGATGCCACCAACTTTACTTCTCCCAAAAAAATGGATGTCGCTATTACATCGCCCCCTTACATTAATGCCATGGATTACATTAGATGTATAAAGCTCGAAAGCGCTTGGATTGGCACAGGGAACGATAAGGTATTTTCGCAACTCAGAACAAAACAATTGGGAGAAACAGCCCGAGCACATAAAGAAAAGAAGATCGACGATGGCGTAAAAAAATTAGCGACACCCTACATATCACACTTAACAAAAACCGATCCTCAGAGGTTTAAAGTTGCCTTGGCTTACTTCCAAGACATGCATGATAACCTTGTTTGTGTTAAAAGGGCTCTGAAGGACGATGCCTACTATCATCTGATAATTGGCAATAGTACGATACGGGGCAAGGCTGTCCCGACGCATAAAATCGTGGCTGAAATTGCAGAACATGTTGGATACAAATGGGATAAGTATGTGCGCTACCCAATTAAAGACCATCGCACCTCCCTCCCTCGCAACGGTCGTGGGGGAAAAATAGCCGAAGAACACGTGGTTTCACTTCGAAAATCTTAGCTGGAAGCTGAGTTAAAAAAACGGTAATTTTCCCATTAGAGGGAAAACAATGAGTGGTAGCTCCCAGTTTCTATATTCTTACATCGACGAGCTTATTAAAAATAAATGGGCCGTATGGAGTGAGCACGCCCTCGCCAAGATACCTGATAAAAAATTTCATGTTCCACGGGGCTTCCAACTGATTGTAGGAGCACAAGGCGCAGACGCACGTTCCCGAGAATTAGAGTGCTTTAAGCTCGGGCTTAGCTATCACAGAGTAGTTTCTCGTTCGGGCTTTCCGCAAGGATGGAAACAAGTCTGTAATGGCATCTCGATACACACACCTCTCGGTTACTTTGCATACATTATTGGTCGTGCCCTGAAAAATGCACCGGACAGCCCTCAATTAAATTCTGCCCTCAATGCACTTGCCACATTACAAATCTTACTAATCGGATTCAGCTACGAAGGCCGATGGTTCTCGACTGTAAATATATATGATTTTGTGCGTGAGGAGTTTGAAAAGACGGTAGATCGCTCTTTGAATGCTAAGGAATTAAGACTGCTTGCAGGAGCAGTTTTTAATACACTAGATGGCAAACACATTTCTGAATTAATCGGAGCCTATACCAAAAATAAAAAGCTCTCTTCGCTTTTTTATACTCTCCAAAAAGAAAAAGGCGGCGGTGAAGTTGAATTATCCCCCAATAACATTGAAACCCTTTCTCAAGATAAAGTCTTCAACATAAATACTATTGAAAACCATAAGGGAGCACTTTTTTGGTCAAGTGAAGAAAGAGGTATTTATTCTCTTGCCACCTCCGATTCAGGCCAAAAATTCTTGAAAAAATTTATGGAAGTTGATCGAGCATTGGCCGCAAAAGGTAAAATCGGATTTCTAAACAATGTTTTGAAAGATATAAATGAGCAAGAGATAGGTCATGATGTCATAACAGTGCTTACAGACAGTATTGCTGATGAAGACGCTGACCTTTTTGAAGATTTTGAAAAAATCATGGCCCGACTTGAAAGTGGCACAGTGAATGCAGCAGAACATATTCAAATTAAAGGGGCGCATCCCTTCCTTACCTTGGCCATACAACACATACGATTAACGCTCGAAGGCGAAGAAGAGCCTGTTTCAGAGTCACAAAATATACAAAGTATATCCGAGAAAACAAAAAAAATATCTCCGACTAAAAAAGAAGAAAAAGATTTAACACAAGAAGAATTAACAACGATCGCCAATACCAAGATTGATAGCATTTTTGTTGCCCCTCCCTCCTCTATTAAACGCGAACGTACAAAGCAGCAAAGAATTGTCCGTAAATATGATCAAGCCGAGCGCGATTCAAAAAATCGCGCTCTTGGAAGCAAGGGCGAAAAGTTTGTAGTAGATATTGAAAAGAACAAACTAATAAAGGCTGGCCAATTGGATTTGAGCAAAAAAGTTGAATGGACTTCAGATCTTCTCGGTGACGGTGCTGGATATGACATCTTATCGTATGATGCAGATGGAAAAATGATTTTTATCGAAGTAAAATCAACGCGAAGTGGTGCAAATTCACCATTTTTTATAAGCGAAAACGAGTTAAGAACCTCCCAAGAAAAAGGGTCGGCATACAAACTTTACCGTGTATACAATATAGGGAAAGAACCAAAGGTTTATATTCTTGAAGGTGCTCTGGATGTAAATTTTGAGCTAAAGCCGGTCTGCTTTCGGGCTTATGTAAAGTAAAGCGTGCAAATAGTGAATTATTGCAATTTAAGAGTATTGGCAGATAAGTTAGTTTCTATTGTTGACTAAAGGAAGATTTTCGACCCATGATTGAACTCCCCAAACCACTTCTAGATTCAATTATAGCTCAAAAAGCTGTTTTATTTCTTGGCGCGGGTGCTTCATGGGGAGCCAAAAATCCTCAAGGCAAGACTATTCCCGTAGGCAACCAGCTGAGAGATATCATTTCTGATAATTTTTTGAATGGTAAACTAAAAGATAGATCACTGGCAGAAATCACCGAATACGCTATAAATGAAACAGATCTTCTTACTGTTCAGAGATTTATTAGAGATTTTTTCTTAGCCTTTGAACCGGAACCATATCACAAAATCATTCCTTTGTTTCCTTGGCGTGCAATTTTTACAACCAACATCGACCTTATAATTGAAAAGTCTTATAACGCTGTTTCAGGCTCTGTGCAAACGCCAGTAACAGTCTACAAAAATGCACAAAAATTTGATCAAGAAGTTAGAGCCGTATCCAAAGGATTGGAATACATAAAGCTCCATGGATGCATTAATCACTTTGAAGAATTGAATGTGCCTTTTATTCTGGCAACAGAGCAATATGCTAAATTTTCTGCAAGTAGGACGCGACTTTTTAGTCGACTGACTGACCTTGCCGAAGAATATAATATAATCTTTGCAGGATATTCGGTCCTTGATCCTCACATACAAGCTATCTTGCATGGCAAGTTTGACTTGGGCTCTATTCGACCAACATATTATATGATTAGGCCCACATTTGACGATGTTGAAGAAAGATATTGGCAAAGCAAAAGAGTAATACCGATTAAAGTTAGTTTTTCGGATTTTTTAGAAGAAATACAGAAAAAAATTGACCCTACCCTTGCACAAGCCGGATTCAATATAACCGGCTCAGATCACCCTATTACTCGTTTTTATAATAGAAATAATATTACAGAAACGGCTGATCTGCTCAACTTTCTAGAGCGTGATTTTACTTATATTTATTCAGGGATGAGCACCGCCGCTCAGACAGCCCATGAGTTTTATAAAGGTTATGACGTTGGATTTTTTCCGATTATATCTAAAATGGACGTAAGAAGAAATATAACAGACTCTATACTCAGTGAGGTGTTTTTAGCAAATGATCCAACTCCATCAACAAATCTTTATCTTATAAAAGCTGCAGCAGGAGCTGGTAAATCTATTCTTTTAAAACGTCTTGCATGGGAAGCTGCTACTGACTTTGATTGTTTGGTTCTTTATCATAAACCTAGTGGCTCTTTAAGATTATCAGCTATCGAAGAACTATATTCATATACTGGAAAGCGAATATTCATATTTGTTGATCGAGCAGCTTATTATGTGGACGAAATTTCCAAACTTTATGATGATTGCAAACAAAAAAACTTGCCTATTACTATTATTACAGCCGAACGAGATAACGAATGGGGCATAAGATGCGAAAAGCTAGATCAAAAGACAGATATTGCTTTTGATGTTCATAAATTTGCCCATAATGAAATTGAAAATTTATTAAGAAAATTAGAAGAATTTAAGGCGCTGGGTCATCTTGAAAGAATTGCACCAAATTCCAGACTACAAGAATTAGAGAAACGTCTTGATCGTCAAATTCTAGTTATTTTGTATGAGGCAACGCAAGGAATCCCTTTTGAAAAACTTATAATTGATGAATATGAACGCATCATACCAACAGAAGCACAGCTTTTGTATTTAGATATATGCTGCCTAAATCGAATTAATGTTCCTGTAAGAGCAGGCTTAATCTCTCGCATAAGTAATATTCATTTCTCCGAATTTCACGCAAGATTTCTAGAGCCTCTAAAACAGATAGTACGGGTTGAGAAAGACGAATACATAGGAGATATGATGTATTCATCTAGACATGCAACCATCGCACAACTTGTATTTGAAAATATTTTAAAGGATCAAGAAAAACGATTCGATGTTTTGACGCGGATAATTAGTGAGATGAACTTATCATATTCATCTGATGACGTAGCATTTAGAGCAATGGCAACTGGACGAGAAATTGCTGAGTTATTTCCTTCACAAGATTTGGGACGCCAATTTTTTGAAGTAGCAATTAAAGCATCAGGAAATGATGCTGCAATTTTACAACAACGTGCAATATTTGAAATTAGTCATGCTGGAGGTAACGCAGAGATAGGACTTACATGGATAGAAAAAGCCGAAAGTCTTCGACCTCAGGATAGGTCAATTCGACATACAAAAGGCAATATACTTCGTGCCTGCGCGAATAGCTCTAGAAACTCTCTCCGTCGAGATAAGTTTCGTACAGATGCCATTCGAACCCTTACCTCTCTTTTGGGAACAGATGCTAAACAATCTCATGGATTTCATACATATAGTTTAATTTTACTTGATGGCATTCGTGATTATTTATCCGAAAATACTGATACAAAAAACAACGAAGACAGAATCTTAAATGAAAAGTTAGAAGAGCTACAAAAAGCTTTGTCTAATGGACTATCTTTGTTTCCCGAAGAAGCAAGATTGCTTGCAGCTGAGGCTGAATATTTTAAGCTTCTACAGGACAATCAGCGAGCTCTACAGTCCCTAGAGTTAGCATTCAGAAGAAATAAACGATTAGATTGGATAGCTGTAAAACTTTCAAAAATTTATCGGGAAAAAGGAGATAGTGCAAAGAGCATTGCTATCCTTAAAGAAGCCATCGATGTCAATACATCAAGCAAAGAGGCAAATTTCGCACTAGGAAAAATGTTGACTTATAGTAGCTCTATATCAGAGCGGCAGCAAGCCACTGAATATTTACGACGAGGCTTCACTAAAGGGGATTCTAATTTTACAGAGCAACTATGGTATGCTCGAGAGCTTTTCTTGAATGAACGTTTTGATGAAGCTAAAGCTATATTTAGTGAATTAGAAAAGTTAAGAATAGCGAGTGATATTAAAAGACGAATTATAGGGATTATTGGTAGTACTGAAGGTGGAGCGATTATCTTCAAAGGTACCATAATAAAAAAAGAAGAAGGCTATTTGTTCGTAAATTTTTCAGGCCATAAAAAAGATATTTTTGTGCCCAGATCTGAAGTCCAATATACTGACTGGCAAGAAGTTAAAGTTGGAAATAACGTTCAAGGCAAGGTTGGTTTTACGTATCGAGGTCCTTGTGGCACCGATGTGAAACTAACATAAACAATTGAAAAATGGTGACCCCGAGAAGATTTGAACTTCCGACACCAGGTTTAGGAAACCTGTGCTCTATCCAGCTGAGCTACGGGGTCATGCCGAAGGTAAGCTGACCTTACTATCGCCTTACTTGAAGGAAAATTCACTCAAATTTTAGCCGCTAGATGCATGCAATTATAAGAAGTTAGGCTAAAATGAACCTTTAGTTTAGGAAACTGACGCTCTATCCAGCTGAGCTACGGCCTCTGACCAGCTTAAAGTACATAAAAAATTCAGTTTGAACAATCAGCGGGTTTATAAGCATTTAATTAATGTGCTTCTTTCCAATTGGCACCAAACCCTGCTTCGGCAACCAAGGGAATGCTTAACGTCGCCACGCTTTCCATGACGCCGCGAACCACCTCGGCGGTATCCGCGCGCTGGGCTTCGGGCACTTCGAATAATAATTCATCATGCACCTGCAGCATCATGCGCGCGGAAAGTTTGCGCGCGGCCAACGCATCATGCATACGCGTCATGGCTTTTTTCATGATATCTGCCGCCGTACCCTGAATAGGTGCATTAATGGCCTGACGTTCAGCAAAATTACGCATTGGCCCGTTCTTTTCATTAATACCACGAATATGACAACGACGACCAAAAAGTGTCGTCACATATCCCTTCTCGCGCGCTTCCTGTTTGCAGTTTTCCATGAATACACGGAGTTCAGAAAAGCGGTTGAGGTAATCTTTGATGAACGCATTGGCTTCGGATGGTGTGCAGCCAATTTGTTTTGCCAGACCAAACCCGCTAATCCCGTAAATAATACCGAAGTTGATCGCCTTTGCTTGACGGCGCTGTTCGGGCGAGACATGCGCGACATTCAGCCCAAAGACCTGCGCAGCCGTAGCCGCATGAATATCAAGCCCTTCCAGAAATGCCTGCTTCATTGCCGCAATGTTGGCAATTTCAGCAACCAGACGTAATTCGATTTGTGAATAATCAACCGATAATAAAACGCAGCCCTTATCGGCGATGAAGGCACGGCGGATGGATTTGCCATCTTCGGTGCGGATGGGAATGTTTTGCAAATTGGGATCGGTGGATGACAAGCGCCCTGTTGCCGCGCCCACCAGATTAAACGATGTATGTACACGGCCCGTGCGCGGCGAAACAGATTGTGGCAGTGAATCCGTATAAGTTGATTTGAGTTTGGAAAGCCCGCGCCAGTCCAGAATTTTTTCAACGATGGTATGGCCTTGCTCCGCGAGTGGTTCCAAGACATCGGAACTGGTGGAATACGCACCAAGTTTGCTTTTCTTACCGCCGGGCAGTGCAAGCTTTTCAAAGAGCACTTCACCCAATTGCTTGGGGGATGCGATGTTAAATGAAACACCAGCTTCTTCTACAATCTGCTTTTCCAATACCTGCAACCGCTGCTCAAAATCTCGGCTGAGGCTGTGCAGGAATTCGCTGTCAATGCGGATACCTGTGCTTTCCATCAACGCTACGGTTTTGACCATCGGTTTTTCGATGCGCTCATAAACCGTTTGCATTTTTTCGGCAATCAACCGTGGCTTAAGCAACTGATGAAGGCGCAACGTGTAATCGGCATCTTCTGCTGCATAATCACACGCCTGTTGTAATTCCACCTGCGCAAAACCAATTTTCTTCGCGCCTGTGCCGGTCACTTCGCTGAATGAAATCATCTTGTGGTTCAAATGCAATTCCGCAAGTTCATCAAGCCCATGACCATGCGCGCCAGCATCCAATACAAAACTCATCAACATCGTATCATCGAATGTGTTGATAGTAATGCCATGCTGTGCCAACACCTGCGTATCAAATTTCAGGTTATGGCCGATTTTTAAAATCGCATCATCATTCAAAATTGTTTTTAATGCTTCAATCGCGATGCGTAGCGGAATTTGCTTGGGCCGGTTTTCGCCGCCCAAATCCAATTCGCCTGCTTTGGCTGCGCCTTTTGGATCAATATGATTGAGCGGGATATAGCATGCCTTTCCCGGCGCGAGCGCAAGCGATACACCAACCAATGTTGCCGTGCTTGGTGTTAGGCTGTCCGTTTCAGTATCAACCGCGATAAAGCCTTGCTGCTTTGCTGTTTCCAGCCAAGGTTCTAAATGGCGGATATCTTGAATGAGCGCATAATCACGCGCGGCGTCAGCACGTTCAACCGATGCAGGTTTGGCTTCAGCCTTTAGCGCGGGTGCATTTATTGGCACAGCAGGCGCAGGCGCGGCTCCAGAAGGTTTTGCGCCAAACCGTGCAAGCAATGATTTAAAATTTTGCGCTTCCAGAAAAGTGACAAGCCCCTCGCGGTGATTAACATCGACTACCAAGCTATCCAGCGGTTGCGGCAATGGCACATTATCATCTAGCGTTACCAGTTTTTTGGAAAGTCGGATTTGATCGGCAAAGTTCTGTAATACTTCGCGGCGCTTGGGTTGTTTGATTTCCCCCGCACGGGCCAACAGTTGCTCCAATGAACCAAATTCGGTAATGAGCTGCGCTGCTGTTTTCACGCCAATACCCGGCGCGCCCGGAATATTATCGGTTGAATCGCCAGCAAGTGCTTGCACATCAATCACCTGCGATGGTGGCACACCGAATTTTTCTAATACTTCGGCATCGGTAATTGGTTTGTTTTTCAATGGGTCCTGCAGCGCAACACCTTCACGGATAAGCTGCATCAAATCTTTATCGGACGAAACAATCACAACATTCCAACTATTTGCCCGCGCAACTTTTGCATAGGTTGCAATCAAATCATCGGCTTCATACCCCTCGCTTTCAATGGAAGGAAAACCGAATGCACGCGCGGCTTCGCGCACCAACGCAAACTGTGGACGCAATTCTTCCGGCGCTTCGGGCCGGTGTGCTTTATATTCAGGATATATCTCGTTGCGGAATGTTTTACGCGCGGCATCGAATATCACCGCAGCATGGATGGCTTTTACATCGCTCTGCAAACGGTTCAACATGTTGCAGAAACCAAACACCGCATTAACGGGGGTGCCGTCTGGTCTATTCATCATCTGAATGGCATAAAAGGCCCGAAAGATAAAGCCGGAGCCATCAATCAGATAAAGCGTGGGTTGCACTTTGTTTTTTTGGTCAGACATTAGTGCGCGGAAGTGGCAGATGCGCCTTTAGCCAGACGATAATGTTTGCCGCAATAAGGACAATCGACGAAGCCTTCCTTATTCACCGTGAGAAATACACGCGGATGGCCCAGCGCACCTTTACCGCCATCGCAGTTTAATTGCGGGGTATCCGTTTCAATGACTTCAACGGGGGCGACAGATTTCTTATGGGAAAATTTTTGCATGATTTTTTATGCGCTGTGCTGTGGACTTTAACGGGCTGGATGCTTACTTTATATAAGCGTTTTCTATTTTAGCGCTATCACCTTTTCTGTCCACCTTATAGTTATCATGCAGCAAAACACCACTTCTTCCTACGCTATCGAATTAAGCGATCTGCGCAAAACCTATAAGGCCGGCAAGAAATCGCCCGAAAAAGAAGCACTAAAGGGTATCAATCTTACGATTGAAAAAGGCAGCATGTTCGCATTGCTGGGACCCAATGGCGCCGGCAAATCGACGCTCATCAATATTCTAGCTGGACTTGTCATCAAAACATCGGGTGTTGCAAAAATTTGGGATTATTCAATTGATACTGACCAACGCATGGCCAAATCCGCCATCGGAATTGTACCGCAGGAATTAAATCTCGATGCATTTTTTACACCGCGCGCTTTGCTGGAAATTCAAGCAGGGCTTTACGGCGTCCCACAAAAGGAGCGCCGCACAGCAGAATTACTGGAAGCGGTTGGGTTAACAAAGCAGGCAAATTCCTATGCCCGTACCTTATCGGGCGGTATGCGACGCCGTTTGATGGTTGCAAAAGCTATGGTACACACACCGCCCGTATTGGTGCTTGATGAACCAACCGCCGGTGTTGATGTGGAACTGCGCCGCGCCTTATGGGATTATGTAAGGGAGCTTAACCGCCGTGGCACTACCGTATTGCTGACAACCCACTATTTGGAAGAAGCTGAAGAATTATGCGATCGCATTGCGATTATCAACCACGGACAATTGGTGGCAAATGAGCCCAAATCGCAGCTACTGAAACGTCTGGACAGCAAAGAATTACATATCGTGGTTGATAAGGATGTTGCTGAAATCCCGTTAGGTCTTTTGCAATATAATTGTACCATCAGCGAACCACGCAAATTATGCCTGCGTTACGCGCCAAGCAACGCAACGGCTGGCCAAGTCATCGATGCCGTGCAGAAAGCAGGATTGGGCATCCTGGATATTTCATCTAAAGAAGCGGACCTTGAAGACATATTCCTTCAATTGACAAGCAGTAAGGCGGCTTAAATGATCTTTGCTGTTTGGGCATTGTGTCATACATGGTTGTGGAGTTGCTACAATCAGCTCAACCGTCATTGGAAATTGCCGGGTGAACAGATCACACGCTGGCGGTTATTCATGCCAGCCATCATTTTGCTGCCATTTACTTTTTTTATACCTCCACCGGTAGATCCGATTTACTGGTTAGCAACGCTATCCGGCGCATCCATGGTTATTGCTCATGATGTAAGCCTTTTTAATGTATCTGCAAAATATGGCGCCGAGGTTGCACTTCGTTTGCGACCGTTGATACTGCCAATTGTATTCATCCTATGGCTTCTTATCAGGCCAGAGCAAATTACCATATTACTGGCTAATCCGTTGATGGCAGGCGCCATACTGGCATGCATAATTTCGGCAACATTCTTCCTGACACAGCTGCGCAAATGCCTTATTAGCAAAGCAGCATTTTATGAAATGATACCGGTTATACTGACAGGAATTGTATTTGAAATTGTCAACAAAACCGCAATGGATCATGCGACATTTCCGGAAAATTCATTATATTTTGTATTCACCCTTAGCGGTGCACCGTTATTGGTCAGCTTCCTATTCGCAGGAAAAAAAGCGCCCGCAATGCTGAAAGATATGGCCAGCATCCCAAGACATGGTTTATTGCTAGGCACCCTCGTCGTCTTTTCGATGGCGATGAAAAATGTTGCCATGATTTATACACCAAACCCTGCATATGTGACAGCGATTACACTAACGGCACCGTTTTGGATATCGCTCTATTTAAAAATTCGTGGTGAGAAAGAGCAAGCCGACTGGATTGCAGGCACCGGCCTCGTGATCTCGATTATCATTATGACATTATTAGCTGCGAATTTACCGCGTTAGGGTATATATGTTTTTTGCATTTTGGGCATTGTGCCACACATGGTTGTGGAGTTCGGTCAACCAGATGAACCGGCACTGGCAAATTCCTGGCCAGCGCCTCATCCGCTGGCGCATATTTATTCCTGCGCTGATTTTATTGCCGATTACGTTTTTTGTTCCACCGCCCATTGATCCTGTCTATTGGATTGCGACTTTTGTCAGTGCCGCCATGGTCAGCTTGCATGACATGACCATGTATAATGTCTCCGCCAAATATGGTGCGCAGGTTGCGTTTCGTTTGCGCCCACTGGTATTACCTGCCGTGTTTGTCGTCTGGTTATTCCTTCGCCCGCAGCAATTCACCGCATTGCTCGCCAGCCCCATGATTGCTTTCAGCATTGTCGCATGCTTGGCCGCCGCAACCTATTTCCTGATGCGTCTGAATAAATGCGTCATCACCAAAGCTGCATTTTACGAAATGATCCCGGTTATTTTAACAGGCATTATTTTTGAGGTAACGAATAAAACCGCAATGGATCATGCGATTTATCCGAATAACACGCTCTATTACGTATTCACGGTGAGCGGCACACCCATTCTGGTATCGATGGCGCTAGCTGGAAAAAATGCCGGCGCCATCATCAAGGATATGACGGGTATTGCCAAACAGGGCGTATTGCTTGGCGCGATTGTGGTGTGCTCCATGGGCAGCAAAAATCTTGCGATGATGTTTACGCCAAACCCGGCTTACGTCACCGCGATTACACTAACAGCGCCGTTTTGGATATCCTTATACTTAAAACTACGCGGGGAAAAAGAAGAGGCCGATTGGGTTGCTGGCACGGGCCTTGTAATATCTATCATTATTATGACCCTATTGGCCGCTTATCTGCCGCATTAAAAGTATTATATGCTTTTTAAGCAAGGCTGGTTTATGTTAATTTAATTAGCGGGACCCATAGCTCAACTGGATAGAGTGTTGCCCTCCGAAGGCAGAGGTTGGTGGTTCGAATCCA
>JANRME010000115.1:0-6909 GCA_033761835.1 Saprospiraceae bacterium | reverse complement strand
TATCGCCCAGGTATTTTAAAAAATAAAATTCTACGCCATGTAAATATTCTAATAATCCAAAGGATTTTGCCATTTGCACCGAATCGTCGTGATTTCCAGAAGTCAAATCATAAGGCAAGAATAACTGATCGAGTAAATTTTTTACCCAGGCATATACGTCGGCATTTTCATGTCGAAAACACAGATCGCCAGTAAGCACTAAATGATCGGGATGCAAGCGCAGCGCGGCTTCCAACACATTTTGGAAATTAGCACGTACATCCACTTCAAAGGTGTCCTCCCCTACCTCACCAAGGTGTGGATCTGTAATTTGTATAATTCTCATAGTTGTTCTTTATAAGGGACAAGATGCCCCATCACCCTATCTCTCAATCACCCAATTTCATTCTCCCGGCTTCTTGCCGGCATTACGAATATTGACCAATTTGCGCAACAAATCAAACCAAAATGGCGCGCCCAGCGAGATCGCCAGTGCCGTCACAATCCAGCCCAACACTTTGGTCAGCCAATCATACCATTGGAATTCACTAATGTCTACATTGTACCAACCCAATCCCAGCGGGGTTTTCACAGCATCTAATTCTTCGTTGACAAATGTTTTTAACTCATCATAAGATTGCATAAAGGCAGGATTAGATTGTCTCAGCATGATTGAGTCATTATCAGTTACATAAGCATCGGCTGCAGTCAAAATTGCTTGCAATGCTTCAGGATCTTTCTCTAAGCGACCATAAATAGCAATCGTATCCGCATTAAAAACAACTGCAATCAGCATCCCCACAACGATAAGAATTTTTTGGGTAGAACGTTTGTACCAGCCAGAGGCCCGATCCATCACATTATTGTACCAATCTTTCACCTTTGCTTTGAAGCCATCCAAATGGTTATCGGCGTCATTGAGTAATTGTTTTAATACATTTTTCAAATCAATATCCGGTAACTCGTCTAACTTCTCTTGCAATTTTTCGATGCTCTCTCCTTTCAAAATTACATCAAACAAGATGGACTGAAACGATTCATCCGTGAGATAAGAAGGCGCTTCGCGTTTGCTGCCGTAACGAAAAGACAATTGCTTGTACAAGGCATTTTCTTTGAATGCTTTCAAAATGCGCTCATCTATGTCAGTGGAAGCCAACAAATTGCGCAAAGCTTTTTCGAGATTGCTGCCGCGCAACGAAAATACAGAAGCAACCAGTTCCATAATCGTAGTAGCCAATAAACTCAGCAACAACATCAAAAAAACAATACCGGTGACGACCTGAAGCATTTCCATGATATATATATTGGTTTTGGTGGTAAATTTTAGATGTTTGACTTACGACGGAAAATTAGAGAAAATAGGCAGGACTGCCAAGCTATTATATCCAATATTATTGGACGCTTAATTCGTATAAAGGCAAATCCCTTCCAGGAATAGGCGAAGGATAGTACCCCAGCAGTTGGCCTCCATACCGTTCGTAAAATCCGGTAGCATTCGGATCAGCATAAAAACAGAATTTTGAAATATTGTTTAATCTGCAATATGATAGCAAATGTTCCATTAAGGTATGCCCAATTCTTTTGCGAATCCAACTGGGGTGAATAAACATATTTTCTAACCAAAGTCCTTGAGGGTGAAATAATTTCCCAACAAAATAATCTTTAATATTATATGTTATTGAATAAAAACCAGCGATTTTATTTTCTACTTCAGCAACGAAAAATATTTGCTCTTGTAGGGTTTGTGGCGTAATGGTCAATTCTTCGCGCCAAAGCGTTTTGTATTCTTCTGGGTAATCCCAGTAGAATTTGGAAGCGAACATAATATCGGTTAAAATTTGATATTCATCAAGGCGAGCCGTGCGAATATTGACATTATTCATTGATATTGAATCAATTAGCATTTACAAATCTAAACACGCACCAACGCTCCACTTGTCCATTTTCATTGAGCCAAAACATAATTTCCCGCGCCGGATAAACGAGTAATTCGCCTTGCGCCGTCTGAATTGTTTTATCGGGTAAGCGATAGGTTTGCATTAGCTTTTCTCTGGCATCACCAATTTTAATACCCAATAATGTTTGGTTGGAATAATCATCCTTTGTAAAATGCAGCACGGCGTAGCGTTTCTGGCTGATGAAATGCGCAAAAATTTTGGATTGCTCCAGAAATAATTTCGTACTAGACTGTGACCATTTCCCCAGCATTCCTGGGCTTTCCAATTTTATAATCGTATCAAATGTTGGCTGTCGCAAAAAAAGATCGAGCGATACTTTTTCGATTTGCTCGCGTTCGTTGCTTTTTTCCAGGCGGTTGGAAGCAGTTTCAGAAGCACCATTTTGCAAAATTTCGGTATTCACTTTCGCCAAAGCATTTCCCATCGTTGCCGCTTGTGCCCAAAGTTTGAGGGCATCAGTAGAATCGCTTTGCACAGCAGCAAGGATGCCACGCAGCACCAGCCCGTCAGATTGGACTTTGGTACGTTTTTGCTCGCGGGCTTCGCGTTCGGCCCTTTTTGCCAACAGTAAAGCCTGCGTATATTGTTCTTCTACCAAATCAACCTCTTCCTGGCCAGCAGCAATGCCCAGCAAGGTATATGCACATCCTTGATTGATAAGTGCTACCGCGTATTCCGGGTCGAGCGCACGTGCTTGCTCAAAATAAGAAATCGCTTCTTGTAATAACTGTACGCGCTTTTCCTTACTTGCCTTGTCATCATTGGCTTTCAGGCTCTCCCCTACCCTGGCTTTAGCATCCAATTCTAAGGGCAAACCATAAGGTATTTGTCCTTTTTTGAATAACTGAAGGGCCGCCAATGTATAATAAACACCAATATTATTATAAACCTCGCGCGCGCGATAGCCTTCTCGAAGGATCATTTGGTAATAAGCAATGGCGTCTTCATGCATACCCAATGCTACCAAACAGTTTGCCGTTTCAAAAAAACCGAGTAAAATGTCTAATTTTTCAGCGCTTTTCTGCGCCAATTGAATGCGTTCCTGCAATTTGGGATATCCACTGATTGATTCGCTCAAACCATAGATATTATACAATTTCGGGAAAAATTCTGGCAAGATTTTTTGCACGTTATAACCCGCCGAAAAGGCCAACAAGCCGCCCCAAAGGTCTGCCTGCACTTCATCGGCGAACCAACCATCTTTAATCTCTTTACTCAAATCCATATTAGCAAACGCTCTGGAAAATTCATGCTCCCAGGAATGCCCTGAATAATAATGAATCAATTCGTGCGAGAGGAGCGCCGCGAGCGCATTGAGCGAATCCGCGCCAAAACTGCGGCAAACCTGATACGCTTTTGCACCCAAAAAAATCGTTTGGCCACTTATGCGGGCTAATTCGGTGGTATCCTTTACAAATTTCAACTGCGGCCGAGGCAATCCGAAATCGCCGCGCGCATCAATCAAGCGATTAAAGACAGTTTGGCTAATTTCATTTTCATAAAAAGAGTCAACTCGACCCGGAGAATTCGAGGCCAAAGCAAGCGAAAAAAATAAGAACTCGAAATAGAGAATCAAAAGGCGTTTTCTCATGGGTGTATTTTTCTAAGGATTATTTTATTATTTAACGATGCGCGGTTTATAAAAATTCCGCAATTTTACAAATATCGATGAAATACAAGGTTTTATCTATTTGTTGTTACAAAAATGGAACGAATTTTATAAAATGGTACTTTAAAACAAAAAGAGCAAAAGTAAATGACCAGATTTGTACTTTAAACAAATGTATTATGAGAACGCTTTTGTTCTTTATTTTTCTAATCTCAACCCTCGTTTTGAGGTCGCAGGTGCCGTCCTTTGTGGAGAATGGCAAAACCTGGGCGGTCATTGTAGGGGTGTCTGATTATCAGGACAATGAAATCAGCGATTTGCTCTATGCCCATGAAGATGCTAAAGCTTATTATGATTTTTTGCAATCTCCGGCGGGTGGAAATGTTCCTGCTGAGCAAATCAAAATGCTTTTGAATAAAGATGCCACCACCGCCAATATTGATAATGCTTTTGGCTGGTTAATAGAAGTAGCTAAGCCTGGAGATCAAGTGCTGATTTATTTTTCCGGTCACGGCGATGTGGAAACGCGCACTTTTCAAAATCATGGTTTTTTGCTCACTTACGATTCGCCTTCCAAATCTTATGTAGCGGGCGCCTACCCTTTGTTTTTTCTGCAATCGGTGATTTCTACACTTTCTCAAAAGAATGGTGCAAAAGTAATTATGATCGCCGATGCTTGTCGTTCGGGGGCGCTGGCAGGCATGAGCATCAACGGTCCACAAGCAACCGCGCAGTATTTGCAACAACAATTTGCCAATGAAATAAAAATCCTGGCGTGTGGCCCTACCGAATATTCGGTGGAAGGCAAGCAATGGGGCGGCGGACATGGCGCTTTTACTTATAATTTGCTGGAAGGCTTGACTGGCTTAGCGGATAAGGATGGTAATTACGAAGTCAATTTGTTTGAAATACGTCGTTATCTCGAAGATAAAGTCCCATCCGAGACTGCTCCTAATGCACAAATCCCAATGACCATAGGCGCTAACGCCCGAATCGCTTACATTGACCCCTCGACAATGCAGGCTTTGCAAATGAAAAAAGCGAGCGAATCGCCTACTATTGCAATGGTGGGATCAAAAGGGGTTATTCCTCAGAATGACTCTTTAGCAAAGCTTTGGTATCAAGGATTTGAAAATGCCCTCGCACAAAAACATTTGCTGGAGCCCAATGATAGCAGTGCCTACCATTATTTTCAATTATTGCTTCAAAAACAAGAATTGACGACGCTGCACAATCTGATGCGGCGCAACCTGGCTACTGCTTTGCAAGACGATGCCCAACAAGCGATCAACGCTTATTTGAAAACTGCACCCGATGAAATGGCACGGCGTTGGCGTGGCAATGCGCCTTATCGTCATATTCCAGCTTATTTGGAAAAGTCCATTGAGTTGCTTGGGCAAGAACATTATATGTATAAAACACTGAAAGCAAAGCAATTGTATTTCGAAGGCTTGATCTTGAGGATGGATGGCGAAATGCAAGAATCCAAAGAATTATTTCAAAAAGCCTTGCAAAAATTGGAAGAAGCCTTGCAATATGAACAAAGAGGTGCTTACCTATTCAATGAATTGGGAATGATTCAGGGTGCTTTGAAGCAAAATGAAAAAGAAATTGCATCGTATCATAAAGCCATCGAATTGTCGCCGACCTGGGCGATGCCTTTTAATAATCTTGGCTCGCAGTATGAAAAGCAGAGCCAGTTGGATACAGCAAAATATTATTTTGAAAAAACAATCACGCTTCAACCCGATTTGGCAATTGCATATTACAATTTGGGAACGGTATTGATGCAACAAGAGAAAACGCCAGAAGCAAAGAAAAACTTACAAAAAGCCATTGAATTAGATTCGCTATTAGATATTGCTTATCATAATTTGGGGAGCATTTTATACAGCGAAGAAAAATACGCAGAAGCCCAGCCCGTTTTAGAAAAACTGATCAAAGTAAATCCCCAATTTGCCGATGGATACTATCTTTTGGCAAGCACTTTTTTGTCAACCGACCAATATCAAAAAGCGGAACAAATGTACCAGGAAGCGCTTCGATTAAATCCTGAGCATCCTTATATTCATTTTGGTTTGGGAATGTCGTACGAAAATTTGGGTCAATTTGACAAAGCGATTGCTGCGTATCAGAAAAATTTGGAAATCACGCCCGCCTGGGCGTATCCGAATTACAGCATTAGCGTTTGTTTTGCTGAAAAAGGCGCGCAGGAAGAAGCCTTAATATGGTTAGAAAAATCGCTGGAATTAAAATTGGTAAGCAAAGAAGATTTGGAAAAAGAACACGCATTCGATTCTATTCGACAAAGCGATATATTTAAACAATTGATAATGAAATATTTTCCATAATAAACATATTTCTCGTCTTTATCTTAATGCATAGGCACATAGAATAAACGCTATGTGCCTATGCATTGAAAAAATCATGTATATAATATCCTCTAGATAATCTTTACAACTGACGCACCCAGAAAGAATAGTACAATTTCCGCACCAAAAAATCATCAGGATTTACTTTCCACGCTTGGTTGTACAATTCATTAGCCCGATACACAAAGCCTTCTTGCTCCATCACATGCGCTTCCATCAACAGTTTTTGCACAGCATTGGCACTTTGATATTCCGCTGCCGCTTTTAACGGATTCAACAATTCCGCTTCTTTGGTAGCGCTTTCTATTTTGAATTCATAATTTGCGACTTCCCGAGCAGGGTCGCCTACAGCACTGACCACCCAATTGTAGGTTTCGCCCACTTTGAATGTCTCGCCGCTCAAATTTTGCTGACTAGAGGTTTCCATGGTTTCCAATTCTACCACCGGGCTCAACATTTGTGGTTGAGAGATTTGAAAAGCCCATTTGGTAGGGGTTGCAGCATCCGATAGCCAAGCAAACATAAGCGTTTTGGGAGTAATATTTCCTTTGATCGGAAAAATAGGCTCGGCGTTTTCATTATTATTGCCCATTCCTTTTTTGGTGCCGCTCGATGTGGGCGGAGGGTTGGTTGCTGTGCTTCCCATGCCTTTTTTCGTGCCACTCGAAGTAGGGGGCGGGGGCAAGGTAGTGCTACCCATGCCTTTCTTTGTGCCACTTGAGGTAGGCGGAGGATTGGTAACCAATGAAGTATTGACCATTGCAAAGAAGCTTCCTCCCATTCCTTTCACTTCCATTGCGTCGCTTCCGCTGAATAAATTAGCTACTTCAAATTTTCCGGGGCTTTTGAGTTCTACAACTTTCAAGCCATTGAGCAGTTCTACGCTGGCGTTTTTCTTTAAATTGAGGATTCCAGATTTTGGAATGACAATGCCACTCCTCAGCTTGATCGGTTTGGTTTCGCCGGGAGCGATGTAACTTACTTTGCCCTG
>JANRME010000114.1:0-5826 GCA_033761835.1 Saprospiraceae bacterium | reverse complement strand
GGCACTTACCCTGCCCTGGTTGGCTATCAAATAGTCCACATACAACTCGAAAGTAGCTGGAAATTTCATCCCTCAAAGGTCGTAACTGTCAAAGAACTTTTTTTTCCTAATTTTTCTAATGCGTAATCTCAGTTATGATTTGTTAGTGGAATGTAGTGGCAGCCTCCGTTATATTAAGTTTCCCTGCGAGTAGTAGTATTTTGTTTACTATTGATTGCTCAAATATAGTAATTTTTATGTTAAACTTCCAATTTTATAATAAATTTTATAAGAAGATTTTTATCTGATGATTCGTTCCGGGCTGCTGAGATTAAAAAGAAATGATAATAGGTGGCTTATTAATCATTATGCCATTTCAATTCCGGTGAGGTACGATTATAATTATAAGCGTCCTACGACTCCGAGTCGTAGGACGCTTTAGTTTAAGATTTCAATTCCACGTGGTATAATTATAATCCGTTGCAAATTAGTACATTGAAAACTGATTATCAAGTGATAACAGCCTTAAAAATGGAAAAAAATTTAAACTTCAGGGCAATTTTTTCGCGTACTTTAACAATTCTTTCTGCCTGATTTTGTACACCATTTGTACACCGGATGGGGAAAATTGAAATAAAAAAGGTTGTGCATTTTACACAACCTTCTGAAAATCAACTTTTTTAAAGTGTCGGGGTGACAGGATTTGAACCTGCGACCACACGCCCCCCAGACGTGTACGCTACCAGGCTGCGCTACACCCCGAATATTAAGTGCATCCAAGAAAACTGTATAATAAACAAAATCATGTTTAGCTGCATTCTTGATATTTTGTTATGATTCTCATACAACTCTTTACAAATCCTATCTTTGATGTCTCAAGTGGTCATTACTGGATTCGAACCAGTGACCTCCGCTCTGTCAAAGCGGCGCTCTAAACCAACTGAGCTAAATGACCTCTGATGTTAATGCTGCTATTTTTTTGAGCGAGTGCAAAGATACAATTTTTTTTGGTTTTGTAAATCCTGTTTTGTATAATTAAACGGAATCAATTAATGTAATATTCGCCATACCATTTCTTTGAGCAATTCGCCGTCTTCTTTACCCGTCGTAATAAAATCTACGCCTTTCGATTTTAAATCATATTCTTTCAAAAAACCGATAACTTGTTCGGTCTTTTGTAATGGAAAATGTAATAATGCGGCTCGATAATCTTTCAAAAAGTAAGCAGAACGCAGTTGTAATGCTTCTATCATCTCTTTTTCCGGCAAATTGCGTACAAAATGTAAAATATAAAGTTTACTAAAAAAATTATATAACGATCCTATCACTACGGGTAATGGATTTTTGCGGGGATTATCCGCGAAATACTGCACAATTCGATTCGCCTTAAGCACATCGCGGCCGCCAAGCGCTTTTTGTAATTCAAATACATTGTAATCTTTGCTAATACCAATATTTTCTTCTATATGTTTTTCATTTATTTCTGTACTTGATGGCAAATTGAGTGCAAGCTTGTCGAGTTCATTCGCAATTTTGGATAATTCGGTTCCAAGATATTCAGCGATCAAATTAGCTGCATTTGCATTGATTTTTAGTCCTTTATCTTTTAGATAATCTTTAATCCAATCCGGCACTTGATTATCATATAATTCTTTAGCGTCAAAAACCAATGCTTTTTCTTTAAGCAATTTGCCAAATTTAGAATTGAGATTCAGTGTTTTATGCTTATGGCATATCACTAAAATGGTCGAATCAAGCGGCTTTTCTATATAAGTGAATAAATCCGGCAAAGATTTCATTTCCTGCGCCTCTTTTATGATTACCACTTGTCGTTCTGCCATCACCGGGTAGCGCCGCGCACTGTCCACTACCGCCAAATGATTGATTTCCTTGCCATACAAAACCGTGAGATTGAAAGCTTTTTCGGTTTCGGTTAATATTTCATGCTCGATATAATTGGAGATAAGGTCAATAAAATAAGCCTCCGCACCGTGCAAAAAGTATATCGGGCGGTATTTTTTTTGTTTTAACTCTTTTAAAATATCCTGATAGCTCATGCTGCGAAGATACACAAAAACCCTTGATGTAAAATCTATAAAAACTTTACATACTAATATTTGAATATGTAATAAAGATAGTAAAAGGCAATAAATTAAACCCTCACACCAGATTATTTTGTCCGATGTGAATCCATTTCTCGTTTTAAAGATTATTTTGGAATGATCTTACTTATTTTTTTGTTGTGATAACAACCGCACCGTTTTCACCCCTCTGCCCAAATTGAGCAGTGGCTTCCCCTGGCGTTAAGACTTTTACAGCGTTGATATTATTTACATTTACAATGGCGGAAGCTTGTACATAAGAATTAGCAATCGGTGTTCCATCCAAAATAAAAACAGGTTCTACGCCCCCAGAAAAGGAATTAGCGCCTCTGATCATTACCGTAATGCTTTCGCCGCCACCTCTGATTTGTATTTTAGGGTCTCTTCGCAAGTAATCTTTGAGCGTCTGATAGTCAGCTGTTGGGTCGCCGGCACTTTTCTCAGAGGCAGTGTTCTTGGCACTCGAACAACTATTTAAAACGGTAAGCAGCGCAATAACGCTGAGTATGGTGAACAGATGGAATAGATTTTTTTTCATAGCAATTTTTTATGGTAAATCTAATCAAATAAATCAAGATATAATTAATATAAAGTGCAGATTAGATTGTCTGCTAAATGACGAATTCAATAACGGATAAAAAGTGTTTTTTAAAACAAACCTGTAATATTACCTTGTGTATCTACATCAATGTTTTCGGCGGCTGGCACATTCGGTAGTCCAGGCATCCGCATCATTTCACCTGTGATTGGCACCAGAAACCCAGCGCCGGCAGCGATCTCGATCTCTCGAACCGCCAGGGTAAAGCCTTCCGGGCGACCAATCAAGTCAGGATTATCGGAGAAAGATTTTTGCGTTTTTGCGATGCAGACAGGCAACTGTGCCAAGCCTAATTTTTCGATTCTTCTCAAATCAATCTTTGCTTTTGGCGTGTATTCTACATCAGCTGCGCCGTAAATTTTGGTAGCAATGGCTTTGATTTTTTCTTCCACACTCCAATTCCAATCGTATAAAGGTGTAAAAGGAGTGTTATTTACATCTGCTAATGCTGCTACTTGATGTGCCAATTCTTCCGTACCCGCGCCACCTTTGGCCCAGCCTTCAGCAAGGATAACCGGCACACCCATTTTATTACATTTTTCTTTTAAAATATTAATCTCTTCATTACTATCATTTATAAAACGATTAATAGCAACAACGACCGGAACATTATATAATTTACTATTCTCCAAATGTTTTTCCAAATTGCAAAAACCTTTCGCAACTGCTTCAGGATTAGAGAATTGTAATTCTTTAAGCGATACACCGCCGTGATATTTTAATGCTCGGATCGTAGCCACAATTACAATCGCATTTGGCGAAAGCCCAGCCGTGCGGCATTTGATATTCATAAATTTTTCTGCACCCAAATCAAATCCAAAGCCCGCTTCCGTGACCACGTAATCCGACAAGGATAAGCCCATGCGGGTAGCGATGATGGTATTTGTACCTTGCGCAATATTGGCAAAAGGGCCGCCGTGGATAATGGCAGGATTGCCTTCAATCGTTTGCACCAAATTAGGTCGAATCGCATCTTTCAAAAGGGCAGCCATCGCGCCGCTTGCTTTAAGATCGCGCGCAAAAATCGGTTGCTTATCCCAGGTGAAACCCACGAAAATATTGCCAAGACGGCGTTTTAAATCTTCCAAATTCTCAGAAAGGCAAAGGATAGCCATCACTTCTGACGCGGCTGTAATATCGAAGCCTGTCTCACGAGGCACACCGCCCGAAGTACCCCCCAAACCAACAATCACATTGCGCAAAGCGCGGTCATTCATATCCATCACGCGTTTCCAGGCGATGGTGCGCGGATCGAGGTTCAGCGAATTTTTTGTATTTTGTAAATTATTGTCAATCAGCGCGGCCAGCAAATTATGCGCTTTTTCAATCGCTGCAAAGTCGCCTGTAAAATGCAGATTTATATCCTCCATTGGCAATACCTGAGAATAGCCGCCGCCCGTAGCGCCGCCTTTGATGCCAAAAACCGGACCCAGCGATGGCTCGCGCAATACCACCGTTGTCTTTTTACCAATCCGGTTCAATCCTTCCGCTAAGCCAATAGACATAGTGGTTTTGCCTTCGCCCGCAGGGGTAGGGGAGATGGCAGAAACAAGAATAAGCTTACTTTTTGCGATTTTCTCCTTGTCGATAAGGTCGAGCGGTAGCTTCGCTTTGTAGCGGCCGTAGTAATCCAATTGATCTTCTGTCACGCCCAGCTTTGCTGCGATATTGCGGATAGGCTGAAGCGTGACCGACTTTGCGATGTCGAGGTCGGTCATTCTTTATTTATAATTTGGTTAGGAAAGATAATGGCAATTTGCCAATCGCCCGAAAAATAACAAACAAATTCAAAATTCAGGGGTTAAAAATCAAAGGTTTTAAAATTCGTTTAGAAGAATACGCACCCAAATTGATAAGATTATGAAAAAGAAGACTTTATTCATTGGCTTTATATTTGCATTATTTATTGCTTATGGGTTTACCAGTTGTGGCATTCGCCGATTCACGGATACCCGTGATTCTACTGTGTTTGAGCCATTAGAACGAAAACAAATTACAGGGCAACTTATTCGTTATAAAGCTAATAAACAAACGATGCGCTATTTAAAAATAGGTAGCGACACTTTACCAACCCTTGTATTTATTCACGGTGCGCCCAGTTCATTAAAAAGTTGGGCAAATTATTACACCGATTCTTTATTTCTATCACATTTTAGAATGATAAGCATCGACCGCCCAGGCTACGGAAAATCTGATTTTGGAGAAGTTGTTACAGATTTGGAAAAACAAGCAGCGTTGATTCGACCTTTATTTAGTCAAATTGATAACGGCAAACCCGTCACGCTCATCGGTTCATCTTATGGCGGCACAATCGTGGCGCGGCTACTGATGGATTATCCCGGCATTGCAGATCGGGCAGTATTATTATCGGCATCATTAAAACCAGGTGCAGAGAAAGTATATGGCATTTCACATTTAATGAAAACGCCCATTATTAAATATATTTTTCCAAAATTTTTAAGATTAGCGACGTATGAAAAATTTTCACATAAAGAAGAGTTGGAGAAAATGATATGCTGGGAAGATATTCAGATTCCCGTGCTTATTATTCAAGGCGATGCCGATGATTTAATTTATCCTGAAAATGCGCATTATGCAAAAGAAAAATTAATAAATGCACTGGTGGACATGATTATCCTGCCTGGCCGCGGCCACGCGCTTCAGTTCTCAGAACCCGCTACCATCAAGCAATTGTTTTGGGAAGCCGCAGCGAAGTAAGGTATAATAATCATCTTGAGTTGTTATTTTGCTTAAAAAAATGTAATTTTGAAAAGCATTAATAATAAATATAATGACTAAAGTTTTGAATGTTCATCTCGACGATTTAAATGGTCAATTTATTCAAGCATTGCAGCAAGAATTTGGCAAGGACGCTGAAGTAGAGCTCCGCCTGAAAGATACGACGCCGGCCGATGAATTCCTTTCAGATGCTGATTTTTGGCGCATTATCAATAAAATAGATTGGTCACAGGAAAGTACTAAAGATCAATTACTATCAGCGGTGCAGTCTCTGTCGCAAATGCCCATCGCCAGTATTTATTTATTTGCCGATAAACTCTCCGAAAAATTATATTATTTGGATACGCGTGCGCATGGCGATGCTTATTTAGGAAATGAGTAAGATAATTATTTATCGGTAGATGATTT
>JANRME010000113.1:0-9188 GCA_033761835.1 Saprospiraceae bacterium | reverse complement strand
CCAAAATTCTTGCCGAATTGCTCCATCATTTTACTCATTTGCTCTTGCAATTCCTGCATTTGGCGGCGCATTTCGTCTCTTTCACTTTGCGCGAAAGCGGATTGAATAAATAAAATTGACAAAACAAGGATAAAGCTTATCTTTTTCATATGGCTGTTCTTTTATTTTTGATAGACTCTGATGGCTGTTGAAAAGTTGCAGACCTGTTCAAATTTTTTTGCGATGTCCTGTTTTTCATTTTTAAGACAAGTTTATTAAAAAAGTAACGAAAGTTGCTGAATTTAAAGGGCTTTTAGCAATAATTAACTTTTTTTAACCTCTATTTTTTTTAAGATTGCCAAGGGAATTTCTTTTTAACCACCTGTTCCTCAAAATGAGGATATAAAATTAAAGCTATGAAATCTTACATTTTTCTTTTATCGATCTTATATTTTCTCAATTTAAAAGCATCATTAAATGCGCAAAACGCACCGCTAGAAATAGCCGAAAAGGTGACGATCCAATCAAAGGTTTTGAACGAATCACGAGAATTACTAATTTATAAACCAAAGACAGTAAGCAAGAAAACAGTCAAATATCCTGTCATTTATGTCTTTGATGGTGAATCACTTTTTTTGCCAACTATCGGAGCAGTGAATTTTATGAGCTACAGCAGCGAGATTCCGCAAATGCCAGAAGCCATCGTAGTGGGCATTGTGAATAAGGATCGGATGCGCGATATGCCTGTTCCACAGCGTTTTGAAAAAGTGGACGGTGCTGCTAAATTTTTAGAATATATTGAAAAAGAAGTCATAACATATATTGGTCAAAACTATACGACTAATGGCTTGAACGTACTCATTGGGCATTCACAAGGTGGCACCTTTGTTACTTATGCTGCAGCCGAACGACCGAAGCTATTTCCCTTTGTGCTTGCGCTGGATGCGCCAATGACGATCAATCCGACGCTGGCCAATGCTTTTCTTGAAAAAATCTCCCCCGCTTGCAAGATGCGCTATGTTTCTGCTGAAACGGGATTTGGATGGCGGGATTTATGGAAAATGGAAGGTGCTTGTTTTTCAGCTACTCAGTTAGCTGTTGAAAATGAAACCCACGAGTCTATGCCTTACAAGAGTATTTACGATGGATTAAAAATATTGTTTAAGGATTATGTCCTGGCAGAGAAAGATTTATCGTTGACGAAAATGGAAGCCTATTTTAGCAGTTTAACAGAAAAATACAACGCTGAGTTGCCGATTCCACCTTCGCCACTATTAGGTAGCGCTTCCAGGAAAATCGCGCAGTCGCGCAAAAAGGAAGCAATTGAACTTATTACATATTATGAAAAACTTTATGGTCAAAACGAGCGAATGCTCAACTTATTAGCCCAGGCCAACGCTATTACCAAAGAGCCCGACCCCCGAGTAGATTATTATTTGAATCTCCCTAATCCTTCAGCAGCAACGATCGCACCGTTTTTGGGCAAATGGAAAGGTATTTTAGAAGTACCCGGTGGTCAAAACATGAATGTGCAATTTGAGATCAAAGAGGAAAACGGAAAATATATTTTAGCAGGCGAAACCGGAGCAGAAGGCGAAAAATGGAAAACACAGAACGATATTCTTTATGTCACTGAAAAAGGAGAGCTGATCTGGGGAAGAAAAGGCTCTGGCGGTGTGTATGTCTCCATCGGGAAAATCAATAAAAATGGACTTCTTGAAGGAAAAGAAGATTTGATCGGTGTGAGTCCACCTCCAGGATTTGGACCTTTTATACCAAATACTTTTGAATTTGAAAGGATTCAATAGCAATAAGCATTCTTATTTTTTGGGAACTGAGCGCTGCACCAATTCCAGGGTTGCAAGCGCCAGAAAAATTTTTTCTTCCTCTTCGGTAATATCCGATTTTACAAATTGGAAAGCTCTGGGACTCAAAACATTACCTTTTTTTACCTCGGTTTTTACCAGGCTGGCTACTTCGCGTTCGCGCACAACTACTGGAGCGAGCTCTGGTTGGGTAAGATTGATTTTTGCAATCATGCGCTTGCGTTCGTCGTACAAGCCGCCATCTTTGAGCAGGGTACCGACCAGCTTATTATCAATCAGGATTTGAATTTCTTTATTCCGCACCCAATAAGCGTATTCATGTGTAGCGGTGCGCGCATACAGCAACGCGTTTACACCCGATGAAATATAACGTTTGTAGCTCTAAGCCAGCACCGGCTCGTGGTAAATCGTAGTAAAAACACCTTTAGCACGTACCGTAACACTTTTTTTAATCGTCTGATTGAGTTGATTCAATGAAAAAAGCTCCAATTCCTCTTTCCCAATGGGTACAAGCTCTTGCTTTTGCCATTTGTCCATGTCCGCTTGCATGACTTTTAAATCTTCTCGCACTCGTTTATAACTAGGCTGCACATGCGGCATAATACGAGTAAGTAATACAAAACCACCCCCGACTACCGCCAATGTAATTAATGCAAATGGAATCATGTTTTTATAATATTATAATATTGCAATATTTTTTTATTCTAAATTTCCTGCTTGCGCATTCAGTTGAATATCATGCTTTTCGGGTTCGCCAAATTGTTTCCTTCGCGTTTGCAATGCAATTTTATCAGCATCGCTTAATACACTAAAGTTGGCATTTATAATCGAATCCAATTCAAGAATAATGTTTTCCTGCTTTTCCCAATATGTAACGTGTGGCTCGGTCATATCGTTGAGTATCCGTGCCTTCAAACGGTTCAGTTCAGGGGCAAATAGGTCGCTTTTTTTCAGCTGTTGGTCTATATTTTCCAAAGTCTGGTAATGAACGCCCCTGCCAAGTAAGCTGCTGCCACCATAATCCCAGGTTTGCATAAACCAGGCCGGGAAAAAATATTCGATGCTATCCTCCGGGAAAAGCGTCAGATTCATTGCAACGAAATCGTCGTCAGCCGCTTCGGGCGTGGCTTTTGCTTTGGCATTCAGTGCTGCAAAACTCCAAAACAAATAATAAGCTGTTCCTTCGGCAACCAATTGCGGTACAAAGCCGGGCATTGCTTTGCTGAGCCAAAACATATCGGGCAATTCCGCTGGGTTTTGTATAAGAATGCGATCCTGCATGATATTTGTGAGCGTATCCCGAAGTGAGCTTCCTTGCCGGAAAGCCGCGGCAAAATCTTGTTCCGTTTGAATATTTTGAAATGCTTGTCTATAAATGCGGATACTATCTGCCAATTCCTTGCCGAATAAAGTTCGTAAGCGCTTCTCTATCAATTGTTTAGCGGCAGGCGATTCCTCATCTATATTGAAACTTAACGCGCCACCATAAATCCAGCCTTGCTTGCCATCTTCGGTGCGCACTTTGAGCCAGGGTTCATCCAACCAAATGCCGCGCAGTTGCACCCTCGTTGTGAAATCACTCACTTCTCCCAGATCGTACAGCACCGTGCCTTTGGCTAATTCCTGAATAACCTTGCCATCTTCTCCTGGGGTTTCGCGTAGGCGTGTACTTTCTACATTGGTCGTAAAATTGGGTACGCCAATATTCTTATTTTCTTTTTTGCAAGCAAATAAAGAGAGAAGCGCTAATAACAGGAAGAGTCTTTGCATACTGATTTGAATTTCGGCTAAAAATAGAAAGACCTGACAGGTTTTCAAAACTTGTCAGGTCTTCAAGTGGCGTAGCATTATTTTTATCCGAGATAAGATTTTAATGCGTTGCGATTGTATGACTTGCGCAAGCGACGAATAGCGCGTTCTTTGATCTGGCGAACCCGCTCACGAGTAAGGTTGTACATTTCGCCTATTTCCTCTAAAGTCAATGGTTTATAACCATTTAATCCGTAATATGCTGACAGAACTTCTACCTCTCGTGGTGACAGGATAGACAAACCTTGCTGCACTTCTTCTTTTAAAGATTGCTCCATCAATTCGCTATCAGGACTCATATTATCCTCGCTAGAAATCACGTCGAGCATCGTCGAGTCACCGTCTTCGCCACTAATAGGCGCATCTACCGATACATGGCGACCGTTGCCTTTGAGCATATTCCCCACTTCTTTCGGGGTCATATCTAATATTTCTGCCAATTCATCATTCGTTGGTTCGCGTTCAAATTCTTGTACAAAAGAGATAAACGCCTCATTTACTTTATTATAAGAACCCACTTTATTGAGCGGCAGACGCACAATACGCGAATGCTCTACAATTGCTTGCAAGATAGATTGACGAATCCACCACACTGCGTAGGAGATAAATTTGAAGCCTTTGGTTTCGTCGAAGCGCTTGGCTGCTTTCATCAAACCAACGTTACCTTCATTGATCAAATCGCTAAGCGAAAGCCCTTGATTCTGGTACTGTTTTGCCACAGAGACCACGAAACGCAGGTTTGATTCGGTCAATTTTGCCAAAGCCTCCTGGTCACCTTCTTTGATCCGACGCGCCAACTCAGCTTCTTCGTCTGCCGTAAGCATCGATATTTTACCGATGTCGTTCAGATACTTGTCTAGCGCAAGGCTTTCGCGCGTGGTAATTTTGTTCGTAATTTTTAACTGCCGCATATGTCCGGGATTTTGGGAGATTTATAGTTATGACGAAATATACGTTGTTTTGTCACTAAAAGTTGTATTTATTTTAAAAAAACTTGACTTTTTAGCAAAAAAGATTTAAATGCCAGGTTTTCAGATAATAGTACAATTTACGCTACTTAAAAGTTCCAGCGTAGAAAAAAAATGTCTGATTCCAAACATATTCAGAATCAGACATTCCTAAAAACAGTATGTTAAACGCGCGTGCGTTATATTTTAGTCTCTGTCATCGCGATCTTCATTTTTTCTGTCGCGCGAGCGATCTCGATCACCACGCCGACCATCACCGCTACCTCGGTTCTCTTCTCCTTTGCCATTGTTGGTGCGTTCTGGCTTTGGCAGTAAGGCTTTCCGCGAAAGGCGCAATTTGCCTGTCTTCTTATCTACTTCGATCAATTTTACTTTCACTTCGTCGCCTTCTTTGAAAACCTCTTCCACATTGTCAATTCGGGAATAAGACATTTCGGAAACGTGCAACAATCCACTCTTACCATTGAATTCAACAAAAACGCCATAAGGCATGATCGTTTTGACTTTTGCAGTATAAACGTCGCCAATTACGGGCACAAAAGTAATCTGACGAATACGTGCCAAAGCCCGTTCGATAGAATCTTTATCTGAGCTTGCTACACTGACAATTCCCTTATCGCCAACTTCTTCGATGTTAATGGTAGTACCGGTATCGCTCTGGATTTCCTGAATCACTTTACCACCTGGGCCGATCACCGCACCAATAAAGCTCTTTTCAATAATTAATTGTACAATGCGCGGCGCGTGGGGCTTGTAATCTTCGCGCGGTTCAGCAATGGCTTCTCTCATTTTTTCCAGAATGTGCAAACGACCTCTTCGAGCTTGTTCCAAAGCTTTTTCCAAAAGGTCATAAGGCATCCCGTCAATTTTTATGTCCATCTGACAGCCAGTAATGCCATCTTCTGTACCCGTCACTTTGAAATCCATATCGCCCAAAGCATCTTCATCGCCAAGGATGTCAGACAAAACCGCCGTGCGTTTTCCATCAGAAATCAAGCCCATCGCAATACCTGCTACCGGCGCTTTAATTTTAATACCACCGTCCATCATCGCCAGCGTACCGGCGCAAACCGTCGCCATCGAAGAAGAACCGTTGGATTCCAAAATATCAGAAACGATACGAACCGTGTAAGGATTATCCGGTGGCAATACTTGGCGCAGCGAGCGACCAGCCAAATTGGCGTGACCTACTTCGCGGCGGCCTGGCGCACGCAAAGGTTTCGCCTCACCTACTGAATATGGTGGAAAATTGTAATGCAAAATAAATTTATCGTAATGCATCCCCAAAGCATTGTCCACCATTACTTCGTCGAGCTTGCTACCTAAAGTCAATGATGTTAAAGATTGAGTTTCGCCACGTGTAAAAATTGCTGAACCGTGCGTAGAAGGTAGGTAATCGACTTCGCACCAAATCGGTCGAATTTCATCAAGCTTGCGGCCATCCAAGCGAATATTATCACTCAGTACCATATCCCGCACCACTTCTTTTTTCAACTTATCGAAATAGTCTTCCAGCAAATCCTCTTTTTCTTCCATGTATTCCACGCCTTTTTCGGCGGTAAGCGCTTCTACCAAAGCCTTTTTGATATCTGAAAATTGATTTTTGCGACTATTCTTATCGAGAAAAGCTTTGGAAACTTCATATAATTTGGCTCTCGCAAAAGATTCTACTTTTGCTTTGAGTTCTTCGTCTTCTACTATCGGCGCTACTTCCCTTTTTTTCAAAGCCTTTTCGCCAACTTTTTGTGCCAAATCAAGTTGTGCCTGAATTTGCACCTTAATCGCATCGTGGGCTAATTTAATGGCTTCTACCAGCGCGTGTTCTGAGCATTCTTTGGCTTCGCCTTCCACCATCGTCACATCCGACATCGTCGCACCTACGATCAAATCAATGTCTGCTTCTTCGAGCGCCGATTTGCTTGGGTTGATGACATATTCGTCATTGATGCGCGCCACGCGTACTTCAGAAATCGGACCCAAAAATGGAATATCTGAAACCGCTAACGCAGACGAAGCAGCCAAAGCCACCAGCGCATCGGGCGGGGTATCTTTCTCACCCGAAATCAGATTGATAATAATTTGGGTTTCATTCATATAGGCTTCTGGGAACAAGGGGCGAATCGCTCTGTCCACCAAGCGTGAAACCAATACTTCGTAATCAGAAAGCTTCGTTTCACGGCGGAAAAAATTGCCGGGGATACGACCCGCCGCTGCAAATTTCTCCTGATAATCAACCGAAAGCGGGAAAAAATCTTGGCCTTCGCGTATTTCTTTGGCGGAAACGACCGTTGCCAGCAGCATTGTATTGCCCATGCGCACCATAGCAGAGCCATCGGCAAGTGTAGCAAGCTTCCCTGTTTCAATCGTCACTGTTCTACCATCTGGTAAATTGAAGGACTGGGAAATTGGAATCTGTTGTCCCATAATTTTGAAAGGTTAAAATCCTGAGTTTTGTACAAAAAATTAAACGCATAAAGACGAAAGCTGTTTCGCCTTTTTAAAAAATGAGAAGCATCGGAAAATTTGCCGTCTGCAAAAGGCAGGAATCGTGGCTCATAGCTTTAGCGTGTACTTTTGGCTTTTGCCGCCTGATTTACAACAATTTGACTATCTGACAGATTCTGGAGGACAACTTCTCTTTTAGAATTGGACACTGTTAATTGCCAAGTTTTTTTCTTGGTAGCTCTTTTGAATAATTCGCCCTTTTGAAAAATAATCCGCAAAAGTTTTTGTAAATGTAATTTTACCGCCGGAACAGAATGCAAAAAGGAAGCAGAATGGCGCTTTCGCTTCTACTTCCCTTTTGATTTTATTTACGAATACCGAGTTGATCAAGCAATTCGCGGTATTTTTGTAGGTCTTTTTTCGACAAGTATTGCAGCAAACGCTTACGCTTACCAACTAATGATAGCAAAGCACGACGGCAAGCGTGGTCTTTTTTATTCTGTCGCAAATGATCCGACAATTGTTGGATGCGGTAGGTGAAAAGCGAGATTTGTGCTTCTGCCGATCCTGTGTCATTCGCCGATCTGCTGTGTTGAGCAAGCACTTCTGCTTTCTTTTCCTTGGTTAAATAAACGGCCATTTTGTAATTACAATTTTCGCTTTAAAATTCTTTAGTCATTCTTTTAGCGGTGCAAAGGTAACAACTTTCCGCTTATTGCGAAATAGGTGATCGAAATTTTCTTTTGATAAGAAAATCAAACCTTAACAGCGTTAAAGCTTCGCTTCGTTCTTTTACTGTGACAAAGCCTGAAAACGCGCATATTCAGAGGGAGGCAACCCTACCTCGCGCTTAAAAATCTTGGAAAAAGTATAAACATCGGCATAGCCTACCTGGAAAGCGGTTTCGGACACGGATTTTCGCTGTTGGGCAAGTAATACTTTGGCTTTTTCTATCCTTTTCCTGCGAATGTAGCGGGCGGGCGTGATGCCAAATGTATGGCTGAATTGGCGATGAAAATGGTACAAGGAAAGACAGGCGATTTGAGCGATGACTTTGATTGAAAGCGGCTCGTCGAGATTATCGGTAATATAATTTTGGGCACGCAATAATCGGGCGTAATGATTGCTATTTGTTTGCATATTAAAAAAATGTCGGATGATAAAAAAAACTCCCTTCAAGCAATAGCTTGTTGCTGAGTTTCTTGTGTTCAAATGTTATAATAGAATTGTTTCAAAACTATGCCAGGAGGTAGGTAAGGCTGTTAGTTTTTATAAAAGTTGATAGATTTTGACGGATTTTGACAAGCTCAAGACTTTCCGTTGCTATTTGCTTGCTGTTTATACTCGGTAGGCAATACGCCGAAGTGTTCTTTGAAGGCCTTATAAAACGTGGTTCGATTGTTAAACCCAGCTTCGTAGGCTATTTGTAAAATGGGTACATCTGCATATTCAGGATTATGGAGCATCCCCTGCACATCTTTTAATCGGTAAGTATTAATAAAATGGGCGAAGCTCTGCCCCAACTTTTGGTTGATCGCTTGAGATAAATGATAACTCGGCACATCCAATGCCTCTGCCAGCATAGTCAGCCGCAATTCGTTATTCCGGTAAGGTTTTTCCAATTCCATATATTCGAGTAACTTTTGCAAAAGCGAATCTGCGGCTTGTGCCGTCATCGTGGAATTTTGATATTTAGAAGGCAAGAATACTTGTTGTAATATTTCACCAGAAAAAATTTTGGGCTGCTGATACCCCAGAAAACCTACAACGAAGACAAATACTGCCATTGCAAGCGAAATGCTATAATCATAAAATAATGTATAATTACCTGTTAATAAAAGTAAATAATAAAATACATACCCCATTACATACCCGATGTATAAAACAAAAAGTATATTATACCAACGCTTTTGAATAACCCCGCTACCATTGGCTTTTGACGCATCAAATTTTTTCTTTCTGCTCCTCAGGTACAACCAAATAATAGGAATATAAAGTATCATATGATACATAATAAGCTTCACAAAAGACCAATGAATCCTGAGCCAAAGCCACATTAATGGGTTGGTACTTCGAGGAACCGAAGCACGGATAATCGTCATTTGGGTTTCATACGGAAAAAAATAAAATGGAATTCGAAGCAATAACACCAATACAGCTG
>JANRME010000112.1:0-23400 GCA_033761835.1 Saprospiraceae bacterium | reverse complement strand
GGTGCTGGAACTGGTGGAGCAGGAGTGTCTGGGTGAGCTGGGGCGCGAGGCGGTGCAGGCGATCGTGCCGGATACGCGGCGGGGCTCCATTGAGCAGCGCTTGCTGGAGGTGGCGGCATTCAAGCTCACGCTGGAGAAAAGCGATGTGTTTCCCATCACCGAGTATTTTGATATTGCGGAAGACCTGCGCTACCTGGCGGTGCCGGATTATGTGCTGTCGGAGGAGAGTTTTAAGCGTATTGCCATTGTGCTGCGTTTTGTGCGCGATATTTTCTGGTATTTCAATGCCACGCGCCGCGAGATTTATCCGACGCTGTACAAGATTATCCAACCCATTGTGTTTGAGGATTTTCTGATCAAGGCGATTGAGAAAGTCATTGACGATCAGGGGAATATCAAGCCCGATGCCTCGCCGGAGTTGCTGCGCATTCGCAAGGCGATTTTGGAGAAGCAGCGCGAGTTGGACAAGCGTTTCCGCAATCTGGTGAATGAATTCCGCACGAAAGGCTGGCTGACGGATAGCGTGGAGAGTGTGCGCAACGGGCGGCGGGTGCTGACGGTGCCGTCGGAGCACAAGCGCAAGATTCGCGGCATCATCCACGACGAAAGTACGACGGGGAAAACCGCGTACATCGAGCCGGATGCGATTATTGAAATCAACAATGATATTTTTGACCTCGAAACGGACGAGCGCCGCGAGATTTATCGCATTCTCAAGGAGTTGAGCGCTACGCTGCGCCCGTACGCAGAGCAGATGCACACGTACATGGATTTGCTGGTGCGCTTTGATGTGATTCGGGCGAAGGCGCGCATTGCGGTGCGCATGGATGCGAAGATGCCGCAGTTGCAGGAGAAGCCGCGCTTTGGTATTCGGGAAGCGTATCACCCGCTGTTGTTGCTGCGCAATAAGCAATTGGGGCGGAAAACGGTGCCGTTTGATCTGGTATTATACGATGACAATCGGATTGTGATGCTGAGCGGTCCGAATGCGGGCGGGAAGTCTATCACGATGAAATCAGTGGGTTTGATGCAATTGATGTTGCAATCGGGGATGTTGATTCCGGTAAGGGAAGTGTCGGAGTTTGGGATTTTCAATCATATTTTTGCGGACATTGGCGACCAGCAATCCATTGAGGATGACTTGAGTACGTATAGTTCGCATTTAGCAAATATGCGCAATTTTGTGCAGATGGCAGATGATCGGACGCTGGTGTTGATTGATGAATTTGGTGCGGGCACGGATCCAAAAATCGGCGGGGCGATTGCGGAAGCGATTTTGAATGAAATGAATCGCAAGCGTGTGTTTGGTGTTATTACAACGCATTATTCTAATTTAAAGATTTATGCATTTAAAACGAAAGGTTTAGTAAATGCTTCGATGACTTTTGATAAAGATAGCTTGTCGCCGACCTATGAATTCAAAGTGGGCAGACCGGGAAGTTCGTATGCGTTTGAAATTGCTGAAAAAACGGAATTGCCAAAAAAAGTGCTGGATTACGCCAAGCATCGCACGGGCAAGAACGAAAAAGCGGTGGACGAACTCTTGATTGATTTACAGCGCGAGCGGCAGGAATTGCAGGAGAAAATTGCGTCGCTGACCGAGCGCGAGCAGATGGTCGAGAAGCTGATAAAGAATTATGATCAGTTGCATAAAGATTTGGAATTCCGGCGCAAGAAATTGAAGTTGGAGTTGAAAGAGAAGGAGTTGCAGCAGGTGGCGAAAGACAATCGGGATTTGGAGCGGTTGATGCGGGAAATTCGGGAGGATAAAAACCTGGAGAAAGCCAAGGAATTGGCGGCAAGAGTGAAAGAAGAGCGCAAGCAGATTGAAGAGCAAGTGGCGACGGTTTCTGAAGAAGTGTATGAGCATTTGGCCACGAAAGTTGCCAAACAAGAGGCGATCAAGGTCGGGGATTATGTGCGTTTAGTAACGGGAAGTGCGACGGGTAGGGTAGAGACGGTTGACAAAAAACAGGCGGTGATTATTATTGGAGATATGCGTATGACGGTGAAAATCAGGGATTTAGAACATTCTAAAGAACCTTTGGATGTGAATACTATTCGCAGTGTGCAAACGAGTATTAATCAGTCCGCTGCGTTTCAATCCAAATTAGATATTCGAGGCTTGCGCCCGGAAGAGGCTTTAAAAGTGCTGGAAGATTTCTTCGATCAAGCTTTGATGACGAATACTAATAATCTTAGGATTTTACATGGCAAAGGAACAGGTACCTTAAAGAACGTGGTTCGCACCAAATTGAAAGAATACAATGTGCCAATGCAAGTGAGCCACCCGCACCCGGAATTTGGGGGAGATGGAGTGACGATTGTGCAGTTTGGGTGATAAGGGAATAGGTGTACGAGTACATTCCCCAATCACCCTATTCCACTATGACCTTAATTTCTCAAAATACGTATCCGTCATTTTTTTCGCTACGCCTGACAGCAGCAGCAATGCTGTTACGTTCGGAATCGTGACAAATGACAAGGCTGTATCGCCCCAACTCCACACGGTATTCAACGCGGTAACTGCTCCAATGAAGTGCATGCCGAGATATACGATTTTATAAGGGATAACGCCTTTACTACCAAAGAGATAATTCGCGCAGCGGTCGCCGTAGTAGCTCCAGGAAATTGCAGTTGAGATGCCAAACAGCAGGACACAAAGCACGACAACCCAATTCCCTATTTTACCCAAAGCCTGATTGAAACCAAGGGTGGTTAAAGGAGCACCGTTTTCAACTGCCATGCCATACAAGGTTGTCAATTGCTGACCTTCCATGCTGATTGCGAGTTGTTTAGCAATATCAACCGTGCCAGTGAAAGGAATTTGATGATTTTGATCAAGATACAATTTTTCAACAAGTACTTCGTGCCAGGCAAGGTGGATCGAATTAGATTCCTTTTCTTGTATTTGACCATCTTTTATTACAAGGCGCTGATTTGTAATAGTTTGTAAAGGTACAAATCCCTTTTCCTTGCTAATGACAAAACTCAAGTCGCCACCATTCAATTGAATCGGCGTGGGGGTTTTATCGTTCCAGACACCTGTAACCACAATGACTAAAGCCGTAATCGAGCAGATGACAATCGTATCAATAAATGGTTCTAACAAAGCGACAACGCCTTCAGAAACCGGCTCGTTCGTTTTGGCAGCAGAGTGTGCGATTGGTGCCGAACCTTGACCTGCTTCATTGGAAAACATGCCCCGGCGAACACCCCAGAGTAAGGTTTGTAGAAAAATGCCTGCGCCTGTACCTGCGATGCCCGCTGTTGGTGTAAACGCCTCTGTTAGAATGAGCTGAAAAGCCGGTAGAATGGCACTATAATTGATTGCCAACACTGCCAAGCCGCCAAGCACGTACAAGCCCGCCATGAATGGCGCGAGAATGCCCGTTACTTTGCCAATGCGATTGATGCCGCCCATGATCACTGCGCCCACCAGCAAAGCACTGACGATACCAGTCATCCACGGCGCAATGCCAAATTCGGATTGCATCAAATCTGCCATGGTATTCGCCTGAATGGCGTTACCGTTGAGAAAAGCCGTAAGCATGAGCGAAAAAGCCACGAAAATCGCCAGCGGTTTCCATTTTTTGCCCAAGCCGTATTCAATGTAGTACATCGGCCCGCCGGAGACGCTGCCGCCTTTGCCGCCGGTTTCTACTTTTCTAAAGCGTTGAGCCAGTATGACTTCTGTGTATTTTGTCGCCATGCCAAGGAACGCAATGATCCACATCCAGAATACCGCGCCGGGACCGCCGAAGTGAATGGCAGTAGCTACGCCAGCAATATTGCCAATGCCCACCGTTGCCGAAAGTGCCGTGGTAAGTGCCTGAAAATGAGAGACATCGCCAGGATCGTTGACATCGTCGTATTTGCCCATTGTGACGGCGACGCCATGCGCAAACCCCTTAAATTGAATAAATCCAAGTCGGATAGTCAAAAAAATGCCCGTGCCGAGCAGCATTACAATTAGAATGGGCTGCAACACGAAGTCAATAGCGGCTTTCAAATCGGGGATAAAAAGGAACTCCATGCTTTTGTACATTTAAAATAGTGAAATCGTGGGATTTATATCGACCGCAAAATGCGAGTGGCGAGGGCAGAAAAGAAAGGAATGACAGCGGAGAATACGCGGAATGTCAGTAGAAATGAGGCGTTGTCAGTGACTGACAAAAGAATTTTTGATTAATTTTACTCATTTAAAATTTTCTTTTAAATAAAAAATTTAATAATAAAAGACCAATCCAAAAATAACTTAAAAAGCGTAGATAGAAGCGCGTCGGGAGACGCTTGAATATTTGATTCAAGTCACTAACTTGAACCAAGAGTTTTTAATAAAATTAAATTTAAAATAAACTGATTATCAAATCAATAGAGTAGGGGGGCGATCAAACTTCTTCCCGAATCAGAAGACTGGTGGGGAGCACACGCAAGCGGATGCGGCGACTTTTGGAAGCATCGTATTCAAACAACATTTTTTTCAAATCCTGGCGGTCAACGGGGAGCCAATTGTTTTCACCTTTTAAATCATTGAGCATGGCATCGATAATCCGGTTGATTTCGTTGTAATCTTTAATATCAAAGCGATTGTGCTTGAGCGATTTAGGTTGAATTTCGAGCCAGCCTCCGTCGGATTCCGGTTCGTGCAGGCGCTTTTCCGCAAATTTTTGGAGCAATTGGAAATTCTTTTCCGTGAAAGCAATCGTACGATTTTGCATCCATCCAGGAACGGTAAACGTTGCCAAATACGCATTTTTCCTACCATTGGCTGTTTTTTGCCACAATTCTAGCCATAAGTCACCGATGGAAATTGCCTCATTTTTAGATAATTCTTCGACCCAACTCAGTGAGAGCGCAAAAAAGAGCAGAATCAGCGCCGTTTTAAAAATACCGTCTGTCAGCAAGCGCCAGAATTCTAAATCAAATCCGGTGAATAATTTTAATACCTGTGCGGCTAAAGTACAAATGATACAAAGCGCTGATAAATAAGCTAATAGATGCAATCCTCTTTTTGCAAAAGACTCCCATAGAATAACGCCCAAAAACCCAAGCGTAAAAATCGCATATAAAAAATCAAACAAGTAAATAAAAGAAACGCTGCTGGGAATAATGATGCGCGCAAACATTAAAATTGTAGCAAAAATGCAGAATAGCCAGGGCACAAGCACCACGAAAAACCAGATTTCCGACTGTAATAAAAACCGCAACCATTGGGGTTTGTAATGAAACCAGGGCAGAGCCAGCAATAAGAAAGCACTGTTGAGAATAGACAAGACACTGCGGGAGCCATCAAAAATAATCTGCATATCTTCCTGCGGTACGCCGAATTGAACAATTTGTTGGGCATACAACAAATCCACTGCACCCGACAGCGACCACATCAGCACCGAAATCGCCACCCAGAGCAAGCCTCGATCGCGGTCGCCCGGCTCGTCTTTTTTGGTCACATGCGACCAGATGGACAGTAACGCAATGCCCGAAAACAGGCAAATTACCAACTGCCAACTTCCGTAAAAATAAAACAACTGCGCAAAGGCAGAGGCTTCCGACATGTGCTTTTAAAATTATTGGAAATTCAAAAAGCTAAAAATACAGCGTTGGCGGGAGAAGGAGGGGATTTGAGGATGAAAAGTTGAAAGGTTGATAAACGTTGAAGGGTTAAGTGCTCGTCTAGCGTGTTCAACCTTTCAACCCATCAACCTTTCAACCTTATTAAAAAATTTCTACGCCTGCGAAGTGGAACGCCCCTTCAATTGCTGCATTCTCATCAGAATCCGAGCCATGAACGGCATTTTCACCGATGCTTTTTGCGTACAACGCACGAATCGTGCCTGGTTCAGCTTTGGATGGGTCAGTCGCACCGATCAATTTGCGGAAATCTTCTACCGCGTTTTCTTTTTCCAAAATAGCTGCTACGATTGGACCAGAGGACATAAAATCTACCAATTCACCATAAAAACCCCGCTCTTTATGCACGGCATAAAATTCACCCGCTTTTTCTTTTGACAACTGAGTCAATTTCATTGCTACAATGCGAAAACCACCTTTGTTAATATGGTCTAAAATCGCACCGATGTGACCGGCTTTTACCGCATCGGGTTTAATCATTGTAAATGTTCTATTACCAGCCATTATTGTTCTTTTTATTAATGTAATGGAGATTTTGATTGCCGAAAATGCAGCGGCGGCTATGCCGTAGGCATCTATTAGGAAAGCTCGCCGTTACAAAAGCAGCGCAAAAGTAAGTAAAGTCCTCAAATCTGGACAAAGCAGTAAGATAAATTTTGGTTAATTTCCTATTTTTTGTCAACTTCGCACCTTGATTGTTGCTCTCGGTAGGAATTCTACCGAAATGATATTACTATGTGATTTGGCGATTAATTGGAACAATGGAGTACCTGCACGAGATTAAAGCAATACTGGCAACTCCGAAGGATATAGTCATTACTACACACCGTAACCCGGATGGTGATGCGATTGGTTCTTCCCTTGCGATGTATTATTACCTGGCCAGCCTGGGGCATACCGTCCGGGTAATTTCTCCATCGGAATATCCTGATTTTTTGGAGTGGATGCCTGGGGTGAGGGATATTATCATTTTTGATGTGGACACCGAACTATCGAAAAGATTGGTTGAAAAAGCAGATATTATCTTTTTCTTGGATTTCAATGCTTTGGATCGAATTGATAAACTCGGAGAACTAATTGCCCCTGTATCGTGCACCAAAATTATGATTGACCACCATTTGTACCCGGAGCCTTGCGCGGATTACCTGATTTCGGATACAATGGCCAGTTCTACCAGCGAATTGATTTTTGATTTTATTGATCGACTGGGGGATAGGCATAAGATTGATACGATCATCGCCGAGAGCATTTTTACAGGAATTTTAACCGATACAGGTTCTTTTAAATATAGCACATCACCTAAATTATTCCGAATTGTAGCGGAATTAATTGAGTTGGGAGTGGACGATTATAAATTGCAGGATCGCATTTTCAACAGCATGAACGAAAAATATTTGCGCTTGCTGGGATATTGCCTGAATCGTCGCATGGAAATTTTGGAAGAATACAGTACCGGAATAATTTGGCTATCAAAAGAGGATTATGCTCGATTCGATATTCAAAGAGGTGATACCGAAGGTATTGTGAATTATTTATTGATGCTCAAAAATGTGAAATTGGCAGCATTCATAACCGAGCAGCCTACAATTGTAAAAATATCACTCCGTTCAAAAGGCGATTTTTCAGTGCAAGAAATTGCGCGCAAGCATTTCAAAGGCGGAGGACACAAAAATGCGGCCGGCGGTTATTCTTTTCAAGCTTTGAAAGCGGTGGTCAGAAAATTTAAGGAATTATTACCAGAATACAAGGATAAATTGATGAACTAATTTGGCACAAATTATTAATAAACAAATTTTTATGAAAATTAAATTTATTGCTTTTGTAGCTCTAACCGTTCTTCTGTTGCAAGGATGCAAAAAAGGAGAAGAAAGAGTAACGCCAAGCGGCTATCAATATATCGTACATACCAATGCTGGTGGCCCCAAGCCTCAGCCTGGTGAGTATGTTTATTTTCACGCACAGATGCGCAACGCCGACTCGGTAGTGTATTCCAGCCGAAGCATGGCTCAAGCGCCATTTCTTCAGATGCCTACCGATGTAGAAAAGGAAATGAATAGTAATCGTCCAGCTTCTCCTATCGAAGAGGTACTTCGTGATATGGCAGTGGGCGATAGCGTGACCGTCATTATTCGAATTGATACCCTTCCCGTCAAGCCTCCGGGATTCGAAAATGTAAAAGAAATGTTTTACGATGTTGTAGCTATTGAAATCAAAGACGCAGAAACATTCCAGAAGGATGTTGCGATTGAACGAGAAAATGAACGCATCAAACGGGAGGACGCTCAGAAAAGAGAACCTCAGGTAGCAGTGACGCTGTTGGGCATTCTGGATCAATACAAAGCTGGAAAATTAACTGATAAAATTAAAACGACCAGCTCTGGCTTAAAATATATGGTCATCGAAAAAGGCAATGGGCCAAAAATGCAAAAGGGCAATATGGTTGGAGTACATTATTATGGGGTATTGCTTGATGGTAGCATGTTCGATAACTCTTTCAACCGAGGCTCTGCTTATGTTTTCCCATTAGGGCAAGGTAGTGTTATCAAAGGATGGGATGAAGGTATTGCGCTTTTAAACGAAGGCGACAAAGCTGTTTTATTTATTCCTTCTGCACTTGGCTATGGCGATGAGGGTTCGGGCGCGATCCCGCCGGGCGCAGAACTCGTATTTTATGTAGAACCGAGTAAGCCAAACTAATTTTATTCACTTCTGTTTATATTGGAATGATGAATCCATTGATTTGTCATTCCAATATTTTTTCTAATATTACATCTTTTTCAAATGACTATTGAACAACTTAAAAGTCTGAAAGACAGACTCGCTTCTTTAAGGAGGTATCTTTGACGTGGATCAAAGATTGATCCAAATCGAAGAAAAGGAACAACTTTCCTTAAATCCTAATTTCTGGGATGACCCTAAAAATGCCCAGAATGTACTGAAAGACATCAAAAGCCATAAAAATTGGGTAGGACAGTACAAACAAGTCGCCCAGTACGTTGACGATGCAGAGGTGCTGCTCGAATTTTTCAAAGAAGGCGAAGTAAGCGAAGAAGAAGTGGATGCCAAATACACAGAGGCTTTGGCCGCGATTGATGATTTGGAATTCCATTCCACTTTGAATCAACCCGAAGACGAACTCGGTTGCATCCTCGAAATCAACGCGGGCGCTGGTGGCACCGAAGCTTGCGATTGGGCAGAAATGCTCTATCGGATGTATTTGATGTGGGCGGAACGCAGTGGCTATAAAGTCAGCGAGTTGTACCGACAAGACGGCGACGTAGCAGGCGTCAAAAGCGTTTCTTTGGAAATTGTCGGTGATTTTGCTTATGGTATGCTGAAAGGCGAAAACGGCGTGCATCGCTTGGTGCGCGTGAGTCCCTACAATTCGCAAGGCAAACGCATGACCTCTTTTGCTTCGGTGTTTGTACATCCTTTAATTGACGAACGCATCGAAGTGGAGATCAATACTTCTGATTTGGAATGGGATACCTTCCGAGCCAGCGGTGCGGGCGGCCAGCACGTCAACAAAACCGAATCAGCGGTGCGGGTACGGCATATTCCTTCTGGTGTCGTCGTCGAGTGTCAACAGGAGCGTTCCCAGATTCAAAACCGCGAGAAAGCCATGCAAATGCTGAAATCTCGTTTGTACGAATTGGAATTAGAAAAGCAACGCGCCGAAAAAGAAAAAGTGGAAGCCACCAAAATGAAAAACGAGTGGGGATCACAGATTCGGAGCTATGTACTCGATGACCGCCGTGTGAAAGATCATCGCACAGGCTATCAAACCAGCCAAACCGATGCCGTACTGGACGGTGATATTGACGAATTCTTAAAAGCATTCCTGATGCACCACGAAGGCGTGGAATATCAAGAATAAATGTAAAATTTGAAAATTTGAGATTCGGAAGTTTAAAGTGATACTTACTTTCTGAATCTCAATATTTTATGTATTACTTTAGAAGTTATTCAACTTCATTTCTAATCCATTGTTCATATGCCTCATTCGCTTCTACTTCTATTTTCATGATGCAGGGTACATCATAAGAATGTACTTTTTCAACTGCTGATTTTACTTTTTCCCAATTTTCCAATATTGTTTTTACAATAGAAACCCATTCGCCTTCGTATTGAATCATGCCTTCCCACCAGTAAGCACTGCTGATGGGGAAGATATTCGCGCAAGCGACCAGTTTTTGTTGCAGCAAATGATCGCTCATTCTTTTGGCTTCGGCTTCGCTGTTGTGCGTGATGTAAATAATAGCAAAACTCATGTCTATATTGTTTATTGTCAATTGATTATTGATAATTTGATAGACGGTAATTTAATCTAAATTCAAAAGAATGAAAGAAGTGTGGTTCAAAAGAATTTTTTTGATGTTGCAAATAGCTACAGTCTCCGTATTTTTAGGCAGAGCTTGGCAACATATTTATTGGGATGCGCCCTATCGTACTTTGCTTTGGGATGAAAATTGGATGCGCCCAATTGTGACTGGGCTTTTCGGCGTTTCCTGGGAAAGTTATGTGACGACTTCAGATCAAGCGATTCAAAATGTGATAATTGGCATCGGCTGTTTTTACATTATTTGTGCTTTAGCGGCTATTTTTATTCAAAAATTAAAAAAAATAGCCGTTATTATACTTTGGTTGGGCGGATTGAGCCTGATTTTATTAGCGGCATTATATTGTAAAGAGCGATTCTTTCATCTCGGACAATTTTTTGAATATACCTTGCAATGGAGTAGCTCGCTTTTTTTGATTTGGCTTTTCTATAAACAAAATATAACATTGAATATAATATTGTTAATAAAAATCGCCATTAGCGTCACCTTTATTTGTCATGGATTGTATGCTGTTGGCTATTATCCTCGCCCGGCGGGATTTATGGATATGACGATGAATATTTTACATTTTAATAATAATCAAGCGATTATTTTTTTAAAAACAGTAGGGTTTTTAGATTTTATAGCTGGAATATTACTTTTTTTTCCGAGGTATATTGGAATGATCGGTTTATTATATTGTATAATATGGGGATTCTTTACCACTACCGCTCGTATTCTGGCACATATTCATATAGATTTTATCGATAATTTTTTATTGCAATGGCTGCACGAAAGCCTCTACCGCTTTCCACATTTTTTGATTCCTTTGGGCGCGTTGTTCTGGCAAATGGCTTTAAATCGCCAGCACCTCCGCCAGTTTTAACAAGTCTTCGTTTAGTGTTTTAGGTTTGCTGATGGTTTCTTCTAAAGGCGTGTAAACAACTTTATCATTTATGATGCCCGCCATTACATTTTTTTGCCCAAGTAATAAACCATTTACAGCAGCATAGCCAAGGCGGCTTGCCAACAAACGATCCGCACCTGTGGGCGCACCGCCGCGCTGCAAATGCCCTATGATAGTAACTTTGGTATCATAATAACTGAAGCGCTCTTGAACCATTTGTGCAATTTCGTTGGCGCTGCCCAATTTATTACCTTCCGCCACGATCACCAAACTAAATAACTTTTGCCGCTTTGCTCCTTTTTTTAAATTTTCAATCAGATTCTCCAAAGAATTCTCCACCTCAGGAATCAATACGCTTTCCGCGCCGCTGCCGATGCCCGTATTTAGTGCGATGAACCCTGCATGACGGCCCATAACTTCTACAAAAAATAAGCGATTATGTGAATCAGCAGTATCACGGATTTTATCTACCGCTTCAATGGCTGTATTTACAGCAGTATCAAATCCAATTGTATAATCTGTACCGAACAGGTCATTATCAATTGTACCAGGAATGCCGATAAAAGGGATATTATATTCTTTAGAAAAAATATTAGCACCCGTAAATGTGCCGTCGCCACCAATGGCAATACAAGCATCAATATCATAAGCAATGAGCGACTCATGGGCTGATCGTCGTCCTTCAGGTGTTCGGAAGCGCTCGCTGCGAGCCGTTCTGAGAATCGTACCTCCCCGATGAATAATATTGCCTACATCGCGGGGCTCTAAGCGTTTCAAATTGCCGTCAATCATGCCTTCATAGCCGCGTTGGATGCCATATACATGTAGGTTGTTGTAAGACGCGGTACGTACCACTGCGCGCAAGGCTGCATTCATGCCAGGGGCATCACCACCCGATGTAAAAACAGCTATCCGCTTTATATCCTTATTCATAATGGTATTATCGAATTTAATTTACCAAAGTTGAAGAAGAAGATGTATGAAAAGCAGTCAGGTTATCAATGGGTTTTTGAATAAAAATGCCAGGCTTCATAGCTCGTTCTTCAAGTACGATGCTAATTATTTGCTGGAAATGAAAAGCCACCGAGCCAATAAAATGAACCGGCAGAGAAATATGATTTTTATACTTCCTTACGTGACGGTCAATAAATTCTTCGAAAGAGGTGTAAAGTAGCTTTTGTATAAAAGGATGATCGCGGTGTTCCGCAAAAAAAGGTACAAACGAAGCCAGGAAAACATTGGAAGGTTCTTTACCATACACTTTATCTAAGATAGCTGATTTGCCTCCCGGATTAAATTCTTCAAATTTTTCTAAAAGATCATGCGGCAATTCTCGGTAGAAATAAGCCCGAATCAATTTTTTGCCTAAAAAAGTGCCGCTGCCTTCGTCTCCCAGCAAATAGCCAAGATTCGTTACATTATCTGTGACTTCGTCGCCATCGTACAAACAAGAATTAGAGCCTGTGCCTAAAATACAGACAATCCCAGGCTCTCGCCCTGCGGCGGCTCTGGCTGCACCTAACAAATCATGATCTACCATGATTTCAGATTGCTTGAAAATTCGACTCAAGGCACTTTTTACAACGCCTTTGCGGCGGGCGTCCCAGCCACCAGCACAATAAAAAAAAACTTGTTGCACCTGATTCAAGTATGGCTTATCGCCGAACACCTTGTTCACTTCGGTGTAAATATACTCTTCTGAATGGAATACAGGATTGAATCCCATTGTACTCACACTATGGGTTTCCTGATCGCCAATGATGCGCCAGTCTGCCTTGGAGGAACCACTATCTACTACAATCATCATAACTTCAACGAATTGGAGATGCAAAAGTAGTGTATTTTTTACACTAAGTTTCAAGATCGGTGCTAAAAATACAGACTTCTTTCATAGCAAAAAAGCATTTCGCTCTACAAAATCATTTTAATAAACTTTTTGTTTTAAAATACTTGGATTAAAACATTTTTTGTTTTAAGTTTGCTTCCACATTTCCAACAAAAAGTATTGTTATGCAAACCGAAATTTTACACCATTCTTACTTGTCTCAAAATGCCGATTATCAATTAAAAAATAAGCCTGGCATTCTTCAGAAGTACTGGTTCCAAGCACTTATTCTGGCATTGGTGGTTTATATTCTTTTCAAAAAGGATGTGAGCATTGAATTTGGATTGAGTACAGGTAGTGTGTTGCTGGCAGATGCGAGTGACGCACCTTCACAAGATGTGGCTTCCCACGATCATATCGCGTTGCCGGCCACATACCAAGAAGAAAATCCTCTCAATGTATCGGCTTTGGCGACGGAAAGAAAGGATAAAGAAAAAATACCGATTGCTAATACAATGGCAAATCTTACGCCAATTCTCAGTCCTAGTTACGCCAAGCGAAAAGGTATTCCTCAAGAAGTCGTTGATCAGAAACTAAATATTTGCAAAGCCTATATTCGGCGCCATGCAGCAGCAGCGATTCAGGAAATGCACCAATTCGACATTCCGGCGAGTATTACATTGGCGCAAGGTTTGTTAGAATCCAATGCTGGAGAAAGTCGCTTGGCGAAAGAGTCGAACAATCATTTTGGTATCAAATGTCGCTCAAAATGTGCAGGCTGCACTTGTCGCAATTATTCTGACGACGATATTTATGATATGTTTCGAGTGTTTAACTCGGCTTGGGAAAGCTATCGCGAGCACTCCAGATTGTTGAACGGCGGCCGCTATAATCATCTAAAAAAATATGGAAATCATTATAAAAACTGGGCCTATGGCTTGAAAAAAGCAGGTTATGCTACCGACCCCCGCTACGCAGAGAAATTGATTCAGATTATTGAATTTTTGGATTTGGATAAATACGACCGAGAGGCAGCATAAAACATAGCTTGTTGGGTTGTTGGAGTCATGAAAATCTACGCTGATTCCAACATTCCAAACCAATAGCATTTGTGATAGTTTTTTTTCCGGGGTCGCCGGGCGGCTTCGGACTTTTTTTTTCTGTTACAACAAATGTTTATCGTTTGAATGGAAGTTTTGCAAAATAATCTATTTTAGTGCCGCAAAATTCAAGCAAAATGAGTAAAACGAGTGCAAATAGTCAAAGTATAATCGTTTCTACAGTTGTTGTTGCTGCCTTAGGTTACTTTGTAGATATTTATGATTTATTGCTTTTTAGCATTGTTCGCGTGCAAAGCTTGAGAGATATAGGCGTTGCAGATACCGATTTGTTAAATATTGGTTTGTCGCTGCTTAATTGGCAAATGATGGGGATGTTAATAGGCGGTATTGCGTGGGGTGTATTGGGCGATAAACGCGGTAGGCTTTCTGTATTATTTGGTTCTATCCTGCTTTATTCTTTGGCAAACATCGCTAATGGCTTTGTAGAATCCGTAGAACAGTACAAATGGCTTCGCTTGATCGCCGGGGTTGGCCTGGCGGGCGAACTTGGAGCGGGTATTACGCTGGTAAGCGAAGTTATGTCGAAAGAAAAGAGAGGTATTGGCACCACGATTGTGGCTACGGTTGGCATAATGGGAGCGGTAGTAGCCTATTTTGTGGCGAGTTCTTGGGATTGGCGCACTGCTTACTTTGTTGGAGGTGGTTTGGGGCTGGCGCTGCTTGTACTGAGAATTTCTGTTTACGAATCGGGGATGTTTAAAAATGTACAAAAAATGGAAGTTGACCGTGGCAATTTTATTAAACTTTTCACCAATCGGGATCTATTTCTTCGCTATTTGAAATGTATTTTAATAGGACTTCCCACCTGGTACGTTGTAGGGATTTTAGTCACCGCCGCCCGTGAGTTCAGTCAGGCTTATGGAATGGAGGAGACCGCAGATCCGGGGCGAGCCGTCATGTGGTGCTATACGGGTTTGACAATTGGCGATTTATCGAGTGGCTTATTGAGCCAACTTCTGAAAAGCCGCAAAAAAGCAATGTACATTTTTCTTACAATTTCTACAGCAACTATCATTTTTTACTTGATGTCTGTTAATATCAGCCTCGATTTTTTCTATTTCAAAACTTTTATCTTAGGTTTTGGGGTTGGATTTTGGGCCATTTTTGTAACCATCGCTTCAGAGCAATTTGGTACCAATATTCGGGCAACCGTTACCACTACTGTCCCCAATTTTGCTCGCGGTTCATTGGTGCCCATTTCTATGGCATTTGCGTTCTTTCAAAATTACACGAGTTTAGTGGGCAGTGCTTTTATCGTCGGAGGTATTTGTATGTTGATAGCATTTATAGCATTGAGTACTATGCAAGAGACGTTCCATAAAGATTTGGATTATCTCGAAACAATTTGATTTGTGAAGTACCGGCTCAGAAAATAAAATTGTAAATAAAAACAATTTGTTTTATATTTGTAATATGAAACATAAAACCCAAAAGCTCGAATCTCGAACTTATTTAAAGGGTAGGGGAGCACAAATCAATACTCACAACAAATTCCATAACTTAGAATACGACAAAGAACCAATCCCGCCGGAGGAATGGGAAGAAGGTGTACAAATTAAAACAGAATTTATCGAAGTTTATCCAAAAACAATTCTCAACAAAGTGGACAGCCCCGATATTGGCATGGGCTACTCCATGAATCCATATCAGGGCTGCGAGCATGGTTGTATCTACTGCTACGCCCGAAATTCACACACCTACTGGGGCTATAGCGCGGGCCTCGACTTTGAGCAAAAGATTCTGGTCAAAAAAGACGTGCCTAAAATCCTGGAAGCAACGATCAAAAAGCCATCCTGGAAGGCCATCCCCATTATGCTGGCGGGTAACACCGATTGTTATCAGCCCGCCGAACGAGTTTATAAGATCACCCGACAAGTTTTAGAAATACTCTGGAAATATCGCCACCCCGTAAGCCTGATTACAAAGAACAGCCTGATATTGCGCGATTTAGACCTGCTAAAAGAATTGAATTCCTGCAATTTGGTGCACATTGCCGTCTCTGTAACGACACTCGACGAAGACCTGCGCCAAGTCCTTGAACCACGTACCGCCAGCATCAAAAGTCGTCTAAAGACCATCCAAGAATTGGCAGCGCATAACATACCTGTGACGGCCATGCTCGCACCGATTATTCCGGGCCTAAACGATCATGAAATCTTGCAACTGGCAGAGAAGACTGCCGAAGCGGGCGCTTCTTCGATTGGCTCCACAATTGTACGCCTCAATGGCGATATTGCAGAAATCTTTGAGGATTGGATACGCAAAGCCATGCCCGATCGCGCCGATCGTGTACTCAATCGCATCCGCGACTGCCATGGTGGCAAGCTCAACGACAGCCGTTTCGGTACAAGAATGCGCGGGGAAGGCAATATCGCCGAAATCATCCACCAGCAAGTAGCTTTAGCTAAAAAGCTGTACTTCAAGGACAAAGAGCGCCGGCCTTATAATTTGACTTTACACGAAGAATTCAAAGACGGACAGTTAAAATTGTTCTGAAACGTCTAATTTTATCAGCGCCAAGTAAGATAAATAAGATTGAATCAAACCTTTTCTTAAAACTCAAACCCATATCGCTATGATTAAATTTGCTTATACCATTCTATACGTCCAAAACGTAGCCAAAACCATCCAATTCTACGAACAGGCCTTTGGTTTTCAAAGAAAATTCCTCACAGAAGACAACGCTTACGGCGAACTCCTTACAGGAGATACCATCCTCTCTTTTGCATCCTGGGATCAGGCGGGGTCAAACCTACATGAGGGCTTCACCCCCAGCAATTTGAACGATAAACCCTTCGGTATCGAAATCGCCATCACCACAGAAGATGTAGAAGAGACCCTGAAAGCGGCCTTAGCGGCGGGCGCCACGCTCACAGAAAGCCCTAAAACCAAACCCTGGGGGCAGGTCGTTGCCTACGTGCGGGACTTCGACGGATTTTTGATTGAGATTTGTACGCCAATGGGCTAATTATAGCTGCCAATAGTCAAGTACGCGCTTTTTTTATGCGCAAAAGAAAAAAGCCCCTGAAACAAGCGCTCCAGAGACTCCTGTTCATAACTCTACAAATTACACCCATATAATAAATCCTATGATAAGAAGACATCATCGACTCAAAGCGCTTTAGATACGCAAGCCTTTAATCAATGCATATTCCTGTGATTTCGTGCCATAATTCGCTTTTACGTAAGCTTTGATTCGTTGCGCACGATCATGTAGCTCATCGTAGAGCGCACGGCGGCGATTGCGGCAGTCACGTACCATCTGATAGCGAGCAGCTACTTCAGCACTGAGTTGAACCAACTGCTGCGCAAAGGCTTGCAATTGTCCCACCTGCAATTGAGGGTTACTTGGGTTGTACCCCGGCAGTTGCGTCAGTACTTGCGTCAGATCGCTGAAATATTGTAACATAGAGCCATAAGATTGTTCCGATTGGGAGACTTTTATCGCTGGTGTGTCTGGGGTGGCTGGTCGTATGCTGAGTTCGGTTTTTCTCATGCGCTGTACAATCGCATCTACCTGCTTGAATTCAATGCCATTCTTGCCGTATTGCGCCTGTACCTGCGCTCGGATAGGCGCAAGTAATTTTACGACACTAAAAGGATCGTCGCGGAAAGCCTTTATACGAGTGGCTACTGCCGTACTGTACTGTTGTTGGAGCATTGTTTCCTCCATATTCACCATAGTAATGTTGCCGAGTAGGTTATTAAACTCGGAAGGGCTTTCTTCTGGACGTGGAGGTGCAAAATTTGGAAAATTACTGATGTACTGGTGCATATCATTGCCGCGTTGTAGCTTGGCACCAAACGAGGATTCTGTTTTAGACGCCATAAGTGTAAACTTGTGGTTTAGTTATACGATAAGATTTTATTTACCTCAGGAGTAGTTAAGATGTGTTTGTTTGTTGGGTAAGATGTTTCAAAAATAATGGCTTCTTACATATAATGCAAGACTTATGATATACTTTTTATACACTTTTTTTTAAAAAGTGCTAAAAATAGAGCAATCACTTGCTGTTTAAATACTTGCATAAAATGCTATAAAGCAAGGTTGTATGATCATAAATAAAAATTAAAATAGCATAAAGCTACCGAATCACCGCATCCAATAAGCGTAAAAGGGTATAAATAAAAAAATTAGGAACATAAAGTAAGATCATTTGCCAATACCGTAAAAGTAAGAGGACATAAAGTAAGATTACCTATGCATAAAGTAGATGAAACATTAGATAAAGTAAGTTAATCGAGCCATAAAGTAAATACAACAAGCCATAAAGTAGAATCGCCGTACTATAAAATAGATGCAATAAGCCATAAAGTAATTGTATCGGCAGGCAGTAGCCGCCAAAAGTATAAAAGCGGCAGCTAAACCAGCCGATACGCATATAGCAGGTATGATCAATTATTCATTCCCTGCTATATTACATCTTGTTTAATCTCTTCGGTGCTTGTAATGCCCGTGTTTTTTATGCTTGCCACGCGGATGATGGCGCTCACCCCAGTCATCGTGGCGGTGTTTTTGATGTCCGGATGGCACACGTTTGTATACACGCGGCGGCGGTGAAGGATGGCGTTGCACTTTTATCACCAGGCAACTGGACACCATTAATAATGTGCATAAGAGTAGCACTACTTTCAAATGTGGAAGATTGTTTTTCATATAGGTTGCGTTTTGGTAAAAAAATCCTATCCATTTATTGGGGTAAATGGTCATAAAATAAAATAATCCTACCTTGTCGAGGAATTTGCTTATTATAGTAAAACGGAGACCTGTTCTTGCTATGCACGAAGTAAGGATATTTTTATAAAAGGTATGTTTTGATAAAAGGCATTTAACTTTATTTTAATGTCAGCCTAAAATGTTAAAATTGGTAAGTATTATGGCAAGCCCTCAGGCATTGCGATTAAATTTAGAATACGACTTTGCGCGAATGCAAAACTATTTTGTTATTTTCCTATCTGTTAATATCGTATTTAACTATGCTTTATCGAGAATATTTGCCGGATGTAGCATTGCGAGACGTAATAGCTTGTTACTGGAAGTTCATAGCACCGAGTGATATTGAAGCACCTTTTGAGCATACCGCCCCGCCGGACGGTTGCGTCTCTTTATTATTTTATCATAATCCTATCTTGCATTTACAGCAGCTATTATTGATTGAGCCCAGCGTAGGTGTGCTGAAGACTATGATCATGCCTGGTTCGATATACGTTGGGGTGCGTTTTTTGCCTGGAGCACTTGTATGCTTTTTTGATATAGATGCAGCTTCGCTCCGCGATCATGGACAAGTATTGCCCGGAGATTATTCTTTAAAGCTATTGTTCCGCGATTTGAACGCCGATTTTGAAGATTTCAAGCAATTAGATAGTTTGCTCTTGCAGATGAAAAAATCGATACCCGACCCGGAAGTGCAGAAAGCCGTACAAATGATATGGAGCAGCCAGGGACAAATAAAAATCAAAGACATTCTGCGCCAGGCATTCGTCAGTGAACGCCCGCTGCAAAAGCGATTTCGCAAAGCCGTTGGCCTGAGTATGAAAGAATTCGCCCGCGTATGCCGGATGCGCACGGCGATGGTACAAATGGTGCTGCATCAACATCAATCACTCGAACTGTCGCTTAATGGTGGCTATTACGATCAGGCACATTTCCTGCATGATTTTCAGGCTTTCGCACATATGAAACCCGGCGACCTGCAAGCTTATTTGCAACAAATAGAGCATGGCGACATCCATTGGTAATTCGACGGTTTTTTACAAGCCTAATATGGCAAAAGGGCATAAACTTGTAGAAAAATCAATGCGTATTATGAAGTACATGAAAGTTATCGCTCTTTGTTCTTTATTCTTTGTTACTATAACCAGCTATGCACAAATGCCACCATCCAAAATTGCTGAAGTAGTTGCCAAAGTAGAAGCTTTACCTATCAAGTCCGGTGAATGGGCCGGCAAAGCCTGGATGCAAATGGGCAATAGCCGCCAGGAAGTGGATCAGTACGAACGCATCACGCTCCTGCTCGATGGTGCAGTTATCCTCATAGAAGGTATTGGCAAGCAAGGCGATCAAGTAGTGCATCATGCCGTAGCCACATTATCGTATGATCCGATCAAACAGGCGTATCAATTTCAGTCATTCAAGGATGGTTATATCACAACAGCAGATTGCAAGCTGCACGAGGACGGTAAGTTTGAGTGGTCGATGAAAAACCCTCGTGGTGTGACACGTTATCTCATTTGGTTGGAAAATGGCAAGTGGAAAGAGACGGGTGCATTTTCAGGAGACGGCGGGAATACCTGGTATCCATTTTTTGAAATGGAATTGAGCAAAAAGTAAGGAGGTAGAAATTGAGTTTGCCAAACCTCTAAGGCTCTTGAAACCTTAGAGGTTTGTCTAATCATAAAATATTATATTTGATTCTTCAGCACCGCCACCAATATTCCCGTTGCTACCGCTGCGTTCAAAGACTCCGCGCCACCTTGCTGTGCAGCAGGTATAGCGATTCGATGAGTAAGCAAAGCGTTTGTAGCTGTGGAGATGCCCTGACTTTCATTACCGATCACGAGTATGCCTTTGGTGGGGGCTTGCACCTGAAATACATTCGATCCGTCGAGTACCGCACCCATGATGGGTAGGGTAGGCGCTTTTTGGTGTAAGCTTTCCAAACTCATTTCTATCGCATCCACGCGGAGCAATGCGCCCATACTGGCTTGCACGACTTTGGGGCTGAATACATCCACGCAATGCTCGGAACAAAATACATACGGCAAGCCAAACCAATCGGCGATGCGCAAGATGGTGCCCATATTGCCGGGGTCTTGTATGCCATCCAAATAAAGCGTTAGGTGATCCTGCAATAAGTTCAGATCAAGGTTCTGTTGCGCTTGTTCTGCCACGACCAGCACTTGGTTGGGCGTGCTTAGGCTCGAAATTTTTTGCAATTCCTCTGCGGTAATTGTATGAATTCTATCAGGAAAGCGTTGTAAAGAGGATGGGTTCGCTTCTATCCATTGGGGGAGGGCATAAATAGCAGCTACGCGGAGTTTGTTTTGTTGAAGGATTTCCCTTGCGATTTTATCGCCTTCTAAGACGAAATTATTATACTTTTGCCGAAACTTCTTGAGTTGAAGCGAGCGGATGTATTTGATCGTATTTTTCGAAATGCTCATGTCGGATATCATAAATATAAAGAAAAAAGCGGCGTCATCGCTCAATTTGGGGCTGTTATTGGCAGTATTATTTATAGCATCGGCGTGTAATAGTACCAAATACTTAGCTGGCGATGAGCAATTGCTGGTTAAAAATAGTATTAAACTGCTCAATCCCAAATCGCTGAAAAATAAAACTTCGCTGAAATACGAATTGGCGAGTTTGTACAAGCAAAAACCCAATACCAGTTTCCTGTTTTTTTTTCCACGCGAATGGTTTTATTTCGCAACGCTGGCACCTGGCGATACCACTAAAATTGATCGCTGGCAACAACGCGTGATCGCAGAGCCACCCGCCATTTATCAAGCTTATTTAGCTGATAGTACTGCCCGTTCGATGGAATATTATTTGCAGTATAATGGTTATTATAGTGCGAAGGTCTTTTATGATGATGTATTATCAGGAAAGAATGAAAAAAAGATCAATATTACTTATTATGTAAATGCGGGGCATCAGGTAAAAATTGATAGTGTTTTTTATAAAAGCCAGGATACGAGTATTCATAAAGTGTTGCAGGACATCAGCACCCAAACACTTTTGAAACGGGGCGAACCACTGACCCGAACTATTTATGAGGAAGAGAAAGAGCGTGTTGCTTCTTACTTGCGCAATCATGGTTACGCCGATTTGTTTGCCAATTACATTGCACCCATAGATGCGGACACGACATTCCACCCTGGTGAAGGCAAAGCCAACGTGTATTTTGAGGTATTGCCTCCGGCCAAAGATAGTTTGCATAAAGTTTTTCGGGTCGGGCAGGTGACGATTTACACGCAATACGATCCTTTGATCGAAGAAGGGGTTTTGCAAGATACTATTATCAAAGGGTATCAATTCAAAATACCTGCGAATAGTAGTTTTAAGATACGTCCATCGGTGGTGGTGGAATCTATTCATTTGCGAACGGGTGATGTCTTTAGTCAGGCGAATTATGATTTGACCATTCGGCAATTATCGGCTTTGGGGGTCTATCGTTTCGTGCGCATCCAGGAAGAGAGCGACCCCAACGCGCCAGGGGTGATTAATTTTAGTATTGAATTGACGCGCAACCCGCGCATGGAGATGGGGATTGACTTTGAATTAAATTATACCAACCGCAGTGCGACTTCGGGGGCAGGTAATTTGATTGGCGTGTTTATCAGTCCGAATTTGCGCAATCGCAATTTATTTCGTGGGGCAGAGCTTTTGCTAACGAATATTTCAGCAGGGGTAGAAATCAATCCTAAGTTTGGAGATACCCTGAGCAATGTATTTAATACGATTGATATTCGGGCGCAAGCCGATTTGTATTTTCCGAAATTCTATGATTATCTGGGGGTTTGGAAAGGTTTGTACAGCGCCCGGATTAGCAAAAAAGGCGGACTGATAAGTGATAACTATTATCGCTTGCTTACCGAAAATGCCCAAACCCGGCTGACGGCCAGTTATAATTATTTATTGCTGCTTGGCTTTTATCGCTATAATTTGCTCAATGCTTTTTACGGTTATGATATGCAAAATATCGACCCGCGTGGCACGAAGCGCTATATTGTAAATCATATCGGGGTAGATTTTTTGCGACCAGTCTTGCAGGAAGGCTTTAAAGAAATTATAGAAGCGAATAAATTTTTGGAGCGAAGTTTTGGCAGGCAATTATTTGTCAGTTTGTTGTTTCGAGATTTTAGTTATTCTCACAATAGCCGCGTCAATCGCTTTGGCAATTCGCATTATTTTGGAATGAACGTAGAGTTGGCGGGGGCGGAGGTATGGGCTGGTAATGCGATTTATAATGCTTTTGCGCTGCGCTCGGATACCTTGCGTCTTGGCATAGGAACCGAGACGATTGATTTCTCTCAGTATGCGAAACTGGAGACCGATCTTAGATTTTATAAACAATTTAATCCCAAAAGCAGCTTTGCTACGCGTATCAGCTTTGGTATTGCGCGCCCTTTTGGCTTCACTACGGATGTACCCTATGTGAAGCAGTTTTATGTAGGCGGCCCCAATAGCATTCGCGCCTGGGCGGTGAGAGGACTTGGGCCAGGCGGGCATTTGGATACCGTGTCGCAAGAAGGTAGAAATCGTTTGTTGTTTTACCAGACGGGTGATTTGAAATTAGAATTTAGTGCGGAGTATCGGTTCAATATTTTTTGGCGGTTGAATGGAGCTTTGTTTTTGGATGGTGGTAATATCTGGACACTGCGACGAGACGCTTCCCGACCGGGTTCTCAATTTTTGTTTGCATCAAAGTCCTTAGAAAACAATAATCTACCTTATTTGGTGAATGATGCTTTTTTGAAGCAGATAGCGCTGGGAGCGGGCTTTGGTTTTCGATTTGATATGACTTATTTTATTTTCCGATTAGATGCAGGCCTGCGAATGCGCAGCCCTTACCCTTTGCCTGAAAACCTTAT
>JANRME010000111.1:0-9567 GCA_033761835.1 Saprospiraceae bacterium | reverse complement strand
ACTTGCAGTTGGCATTTTCGGCACACCGTTCGCGGGGAGTTAAAGAGTAAAACTATAAAAGACGAGGTCAAGATATTATATAGTAACACATCATTAAAATTTACAATCCTGATGTAGTTGATTTTGGAGGATTTAGTTTTTTTGATAATTGGTGATGTTCCTGCGGACTCATAGAATCAATCCGGCAAGGCAAAAGCGACCCAGGTATCCCCCGATTTGGTACTCAGTTTGCCACCACCACAGGCGATGACCAAGTATTGCTTTCCATTCACCGAATAGGTGGCAGGTGTAGCATAACCGGCTGCCGGGAGTTTGGCTTCCCAAAGCAATTTACCATTCGATTTGTCGAATGCGCGGATTTTTTCATCCAGCGTAGCCGCAATGATAAGTAGCCCGCCAGCAGTGACCACCGCGCCACCGTAATTCTCACAACCTGTTGGTGGCAAGCCTGTGGCAATGAGTTCAGGATGCTCCCCGAAAGGAATTTGCCAGACAAATTCGCCATTATTCAAATTGATCGCGGTGAGCGTGCCCCAGGGGGGCTTGATCGCAGGGTAGCCTTCAGGCGTTTTGAAGCGCTTGTAACCTGCCATCACGTAAGGGTAAGTCCACAAATCCTCCTCTTCTTCCGATCCTCCATTCTTGGCAACTGTTTCAGAAATACCTTTCTCTTCCTGAATAAAGGCTATTACGGACTCAATTTCTTCATCCGACAGAAAAGTGAAAGAAGGCATCACGCCCTTGCCATTCTTCACGAGTTTGACGATTTCTTCTTTAGGATAGCGATCTTTCACTCCTTTCAAATTGGGCACTTTGAAAATGGATGCCCCCTTCAAATCCTTGCCGTGACAGTTCATGCATTGCGTTTGATAAATATTTTTGCCTTTGGCAATCGGCGAATCCCCTTCTGCTGCTTGGTAAGGAAGCATTTGCAAAATCCAGGGCATTTCGTTGGCATTCACATACAATAATTTGCTCTCCGGATCAAAGGCCGCACCGCCCCATTCTGCACCCCCATCGAAGCCAGGAAAGAGGAGCGTACCCTCCAGTGTTGGTGGTATAAATGGCTCGCCTTTTTTGCTTTTCCTCCAAATATCCAAAGCGTAGGCGTGTTCTTCGGGTGTCAGGTCTGTCAAATCTGCACTGTCAATTCTGTTTCTTGCAAAAGGCAAAGGCTTAGTTGGAATGGGCTGTGTTACAGCAGCTTTTTCTCCTTTCAAATCCGAAGCACGTACAGGTTGCTCCTTTACAGGAAATAAAGATTCTCCTGTTTCCCGATTCAATAGAAAGATATAACCCGATTTGGTCGCTTGCGCCACTGCATCTATTGGTTTGCCTTCATGCTCCACCGTTACAAGCGTTGGCGGACAAGGCAAATCCCGATCCCAAATATCGTGATGCACCGTTTGGTAATGCCAAATGCGCTTACCTGTATTTGCGTCAATTGCTAAAATGCAATTCGCAAATAAATTGTCGCCTTCGCGGTCGCCGCCGTAAAAATCGTAAGAAGCAGAGCCCGTAGGCACGAACACCATACCGCGCTTTTCATCCAAACTCATACCTGCCCAAGCGTTCGCACCGCCAATGCGCTGCCAGGCATCGGCTGGCCAAGTTTCGTAGCCAAATTCGCCTGGTTGAGGAATCGTATGGAAAATCCAGCGTTGCTCCCCCGTAAGCACATCATACGCACGGATATGACCGGGCGCAGCGCCTGTCGACTCAGACACACGCGTACCCAGTATGAGCAAATCTTTATACACCACGCCGGGGGCATTTGCCACTACAAAAAAATCGCTGACATCTCGGCCCAAGCCATCGTGTAAATCTACTTTGCCTTCTTTTCCAAAATCTTTGAACAACTGCCCTGTTTTTGCATCCAAAGCATACAGAAACGAGCCTGCGCAATATAAAATCCGCTGCTCTTGTCCACTTTTCCAATACGCCAAGCCCCGATTGACGCCTGTTCCAAACATTTCGAAATTACTTTCAAATGGATCAAAAGACCATAATTCTTCCCCCGTAACGGCATTCAAAGCGAAGCATTTCAACTGTGGCGAAGTGCCATATAAAACGCCATCAATAACGAGTGGATTGCACTGTATTTGCGAGCGATTGCTGGTATCGGCGTCGCCGCTGCTGTAGGTCCACGCGACTTGTAGTTGACCGACGTTTTCTAAATTGATTTGGTCAAGCTTGGAATAATGGGTTGTGCCAGGATCGCCGAGATAGTGTGCCCAATCCGCATCCTTTTCTTTTTGGCAGCTAAAACACAGGAGTAAAAGGAAAGCAAAAGCATTTGTCCATTTCATATTTGCGAAGTCAAATCTTGTTTGTTGCGAATATAGGAAAAAAGGGATTATTGATTATCAGTTATTGGGTTGAAGGGGATTCCAGTTAACAGATAACCGAATACCAACTTGTTAAACTTCGTTAAAACCGGTTAAGATTCATTTAAAGCACTGACATTTTAAGCGTCTAAACAACTAAATTCGCATTAAAATATTCTTTAGGTACTAAGAATGGTATCATTTTTAAAACAATCTACAACATGAATGCAAACAAGACCCTTGTCATTGCTGTGACATTGCTCACACTGGGCGCTTGCAGTCCGCAACTAACGCCCTTTACACAAAAATTGTACGATGAAAACCGCTGGACGGAAGTGGATTTGAAAAAGATCCAGTTTTACTTATCCGATGACATCGTGATGCGCCGCGAATTCTCCAGCTCTGATTCCCGTATTGAAGGTGGCACGATCCGCATGGTAGGAGGAAGACAAGTAGAAGAAATTGTCATTCCAAGAGGGACGCCCGGTATTTTTCTCTTTAGCCCCAAGCAAAATCGTTTTGCCGTTAGTTTTGAAGCAGAAGGTGACGATCGTTATTTGATGTTTGGTCCGAACCCCAATGCCAGTGGGCGTTTCGTGTTATTAGCTTCTGATTGGGAGCGCCGACAGGGAACGGTAACTTACGAAAATCGAAAATTTGAAGTGGATGCTTCCAGCGCCTGGTCGAGCTTGATGGTTGATTTGAAAAGAATCAATACGACCAATGTAAAATCGCGCACTGCGAAAGGGAGAACGGTGAATTGAAGTGGGAAGTACGAAGTCGGAAGTCGCAAACTGAATTACATTTGCCCTTGAATGGTGACGGTAAGGTCTAATTCAATGGTGATCTCATTAGCGACTTTAACAAGTCCCATTAGTGCCCGTGGTGGTTTGATGCCATAATCGGTGAAAAGCAATGTTTTGGAACTTTTAAAACGGTATTCTAATTCATCCAGTTTTTTGCCTTGGATAGTGAGGGTTTCCTTACGGGTGACGCCAGCGATTGTGAAATTGACACTTGCTTCGATTGGCATCCAAATATCTGTTTTGGCTAGCGACTTACCAGGCGTAAGCCGCGTTTCAAGCAATTCAATCTGTACGTAAGGATACTCCTCTGCCTTCAAGGTATTGAACATATCATTATTCATTGGCTTGTTGCCACAATCGAGTTTTTTGGTACGAATTTGCAAAGTAGTTTTAGAAAATTTCGCTTTCGTACCATCTTCTGTAACAGTGATTTGCGCTTGCGATTTTGGAAAAGACTCTAAGCATTGGCAAGTAAAATCTGTCACATTGCTCGTGCCTTTGATCTGGAGCTTACTGCCTTGTTCGATTTGAAAATACGTAGTGTCGGCATTCATAGCCGACAAAATTAAGGAAAGTGGAAATAAAATGAAAGCAGCGTAACGGGTGAACATGGCACAAGGATTAAAAAACGTGTCAGGTTTTCAAACCTGACACGTTTTATTTTCGATAAATTAGAAGCCTATCACAGCTTGTACAAAGAAACCGTTGAATTTACCTTCGTAACGGTAATCTGTATTTGGGAAGTCTTTGTAGTTCTGGATTACATATTCGCCTTTCAGCAACAAGTTTTTGCTTGGGAACCAACCTGCAGCAATCGCTGTACGGTCAATTTTTATATCATTTGCAAATCCTGCCAAACGGCCTTCCACCTGTACATAACGACCACCGACATAGACATTTTCTTTCGCGCCAATGCGGTACAATAATTCAGCAGCTATTTGTGTAAACTCGCGTTCGTCTTCTTCAGAGTAGTTTTTACCTTTCAACATTTCATAAGAACCAAAGAATTCCAAGCCTTTGAACTTAATAAATGGGTTAATCACAATAGAATTCAGTTTGTTCGCAATGTTTGGGTTCAAACGACCAGAAGTAAACTGGGAAGCTTGCGCTGTTGCGGTACCACCCGATTGTAATGCAGGTTCCATTACCAAGAAATAGTGCGAACCAGTGCGGTCGCCAGCATACAAAGTATTGCGCTGGATGCTGGAGTTGTTGTACATTGAAGCAGACAAACGAAATCTGAAGTCATTTTCGAATTGCTTGTCAAAAGCCGCTTTGAAAAATACCGACGGATTCTTTTTAATGGCTTCTTTGTTGGAGCCTACTGGTACTTCAGCATACTTTTCTACGTTACCATTGATAAAACCAGAGGTCATACCGGCCATCAACATGAAATTATTGGTTGGGAAAACATATACTTCACCACCAATCTCGGTTGAGAAAGCATCCAAAATCAGGTTTTCAACAAATGGGTTGTACATCGTGTTGCCACCATCGGTACGGCGGAACTGCATATCGCCGAAATTAGGCTGGAAGTGACCAATTTTAACGCGCAGATAATCAGAAAACCATTGTGGATTACCAAACATCGGCAATTTGTCAATCTGAATGTAACCGCCTTTCACCCAGAATTCGGAGTGGTGACGCGATGACATATAATTTTCCAAACAAACCCGGATACCATCTTCGATTTGGAAATCTAAGTTCAAATTAGCCATTGCCAAGTTAAAACCTGACAATTTCGCAGTAGTGGAGTCACCAGCATTGAGCAACCAAGTGTTTTTGCCACCTACCACGTTGTTTGTAGCTACGCCATATAGGTAGTTTGTGTTTCTGGCATCCGTAGCCGATACTGCCTTATAAGTAGGCGTATTGCTGTGTTCGAGGCTCTGATAATCCTGCGTAAAGCTACCACCGATGCGAATCTTGAAACCCGTGTAAGCAGGTTGTTCCGCTTTTTTAGAAGGTTCAAATGTATTGATCCCTGTTTTATCCCAAGGACGGTAGTATTGTAGTTCAGGTTGTTGTGCAAAAGATTGAGCTGCGAAGGAGACGAGCATAATCACTGTCAATACCTTCAAAGTTTGATTAAAAAGTCTCATAAACCAAAAGTTTTGGTGGTGATATAATTTTATTCGTTTATTTTCCTACGGATTTGCTGTTGCCACTGCCTTTGGCCATTTTTACCGAAAAGCTGATGGTGACTTCGTTGCCCGTTTTCATCGTGCCCATTAAAGCGGTAGGCGGGTCAATCCCAAAATCGGTCATCAAGAGTTTCTTCGAGCCGTCGAATTGCAGACTACCATCACTAAGAAGTTTGCCTTTTACTTCCATTTCGATGGATTTACTGGTGCCGGCGATGTTCAGATTGCCAGAAGCTTTGATTGTGTAGTTATCGCCGCTTTTTTCAAGGGCGGTCACCTTGGTGAGTTTGTAAGTGATATTCGGGTTTGATTCTTGTTTCAATGCGCCCCAGGTTTTTTTATCCATGATAGAACCCTTTGAGCTTTTGATTCCTTTTACCGCGATTTCTACACTAAGCGCTTTGATAGCTTTCAAAACATTGCCTTCGAGTAGCATATCGCCGGAAGCAGTTACTTGTGTCACACTGGACTCCCATTCGTGTACATTGGAAGTACCGGCTATCGTCATTTTGCTGGAAGTGATTTCGTAAGTTGCTTGCGCCAAGCTTATATTACACATTCCAACGGCGATCATCAGGGTGAAAAAATAGCGTACCATATCGTTGTATTTTGTTTTTAATTACAATGGCAAATTTAAAGGGCGATACGGCCGCGTTTCGATGATAAGCATCAAGCAATTCAGTGATCTTTATCACAAAAGGAATGACATTTATCAGCTTTATATTTAAAGTTGAATGAGTGGAGGAGCTTGGTTTTGAAGGATACTGAAATGTGTTGAAAAATATTATAAAGTCCAGTTACAATACATTTTAATGTATTTCCACATATTTAAAATAAAGATAGACAAAATCTAAGATCGCCCGATACAGATAACCTATAACAAGGATTACAATTTCTTAATCCCTTCCAAAAACGGTACAAACCGAAAATCATCGAAAGCTTCTTCTTTATATTCATTTTCCGATATTCGAGTAATCCGATACATTTTCTGCACTTCCTCGCCTACAGGAATGACAAGCATACCGCCAAGTTTCAACTGTTGCAAAAGCGCTTCTGGTATTCCGATTGCTCCGGCAGTCACCAGGATTTTGTCAAATGGGGCGTATTCCGTCAAGCCTTTGGTGCCATCTCTCAAAAAGCATCGCACATTCCCTACTTTGAGTGCTTCCAGCAGGGTTTTGGTTTTGTGAAATAAAGCCTCCTGTCGCTCGACGGTATAAACTCTCGCACCCATGAGCGCCAGAATTGCTGCCTGATAGCCAGAACCCGTGCCGATTTCCAGGATTTTATCACGTTTTTTCACATCTAATAAACTGGTTTGGTAAGCGACCGTATAAGGTTGAGAAATCGTTTGCTCGCTGCCAATCGGGAAGGCTTTATCTTCGTAAGCATGCTCTTCAAAGGCTTTATCCAAAAAGAAGTGACGTGGTAAGGCCTCCATCGCCGCCAACACACGCTCATCGCGGATGCCCCGTTCGCGTAGCTTTTCAATCAAGCGACGCCTCATTCCTTTATGCCGATAAGAATCTTCCATTAAATGTAAAATGTAAAACCGCGAAATGTAAAATGCAAAAGTTACCTCACCGTACTTTTACATTTTATAGCTGAAATTTTGCGGTTTTGCGGTTTAAAAAGGAAAGTTAATACATTTTACATTTAAAATTTTGTGGTTTTGCAGTTTTCCTATCTATTTTTACCGTGAAAAAAATCTAACTTCTGACATCTCTTATCTTATATCTAAATACAATGAGCCAAATCAAATTCGGAACCGACGGCTGGAGAGCCATTATCGCACTTGATTATACGGTTGAGAATGTAAAGCGCGTGGCCGAAGGCACTGCCCTCTGGTTGAAGAAAAATGGCGGCAAACAAGTCGTCATCGGACACGATTGTCGCTTTGGTGGCCAGCTTTTTGCAGAAACTTCCGCACAAGTGTTGGCAGCGCATGGCATCAAAGCCATCATGGCCAAAGGCTTTGTCTCCACGCCAATGGTTTCGCTGGGTGTCGTAAAAACGAATTCTGATCAGGGCATCGTTATCACGGCAAGCCATAACCCGCCTTCTTATAATGGTTTCAAACTAAAATCGCATCTTGGCGGCCCGACTGGCCCCGATCAAGTCGCTGAAGTAGAAGCAATGGTGCCGGATGCTACCAATTTAAATTTGCCTTCGCTTGATGAAATGCAAGCCAAAGGTTTGCTGGAATATGTGGACTTGGAGCAAATGTACCTCGACCACGTAGCGGCTGGTTTTGATTTAAATTTGATTAAAAATACGGGCTTAAAAATTGCTTATGATGCTATGTTTGGCGCGGGTCAGAACGCGATGCGCCGTTTATTCCCCCATGCGGTTTTATTACATTGTGATGATAATCCTGGCTTTCACGGGCAAGCACCGGAGCCGATTCATCGGAATTTGCAGGAGTTTTCAGATTTGATTAAAAATGACCCCGACATTGCATTGGGCATTGCTAATGACGGTGACGCCGATCGTATCGGTATGTACGATGAAGATGGCAATTTTGTAGATTCGCATCATATTTTATTATTATTATTATTATATACTTATAAATATAAAAAGCAAACTGGTAAAGTCGTTATTACATTCTCCGTGACGGATAAAATGAAAAAAATGGCGGAGCAGTTTGGTCTGGAGATAGAAGTTACAAAAATTGGCTTCAAATATATTGCCGAAATCATGGCCCAAGAAGACGTACTTGTGGGCGGCGAAGAATCTGGCGGCTTGGCAGTAAAAGGGCATATCCCGGAACGCGACGGCATTTGGATCGGCTTGATGATTCTGGAATTTATGGCAAAAACGGGCAAATCCGTGAAGCAATTGATTCAGGAAGTCTATGACCACGTCGGCGCTTTTAATTGCAATAGAGATGATTTACATATCGAAGAAGCTCAAAAACAGGAAGTTATAAAGCGTTGTAAAGAAAATCCTTATACTTCATTTGGAAATTATACAGTAGAATCGCTCGAAACGATTGACGGTTTCAAATTCAACCTCGGCAACGACCGGTGGGTGATGCTGCGCGCCTCCGGCACCGAGCCGGTACTGCGTGTGTATGCACAAGCAGAAGATGCCAAAGAAGTACGCAATATTTTGGATGCAGCGAAAGCGACTTTATTTGCGTGAAATATTACAATTTAATAAAATAGGCGCATAGTTTTTAAATAAAAATAGAACTATGTGCCTATGTGTTAAAAAAATATAATAATATTACATCTCCTTTAATATTTGTAATGTTTTTTCCAGCATCGCTTCGGTGAAATCCAGGTGCGTAACAAACCTTATCGTCTGCGGCCCAAAAGCGGTAGCATTCACGCCTTTTGTTTTTAGTTTTTCTAAAAAAGACGCCGCCGTATAAGGCGATTTTACATCGAATATCACAATATTGGTCTGCACCGGGCGCACATTTTCTACATAATCCAAGGAGTCCAGCGTTTTTCCAATCAATTTAGCGCGATCATTATCATCTTTCAATCGCTGCACATGATGATCCAAAGCATAAATCCCCGCCGCCGCCAGGTAGCCCGCCTGCCGCATACCGCCGCCCATCACCTTGCGCACACGCCGCGCTTGCTTTATAAAGTCCTGATTCCCAATCAATAAAGAGCCTATCGGTGCACCCAATCCTTTGGACAAACAAATAGAAATGCTATCGAATGCCTTGCCGATTTCAAGCGTACTTTCGCCCGTTTCCACCAAAGCATTAAAAATACGAGCGCCATCCAAGTGAATATTTAGTCCGCGATCCCGACAAAGCTTACTAATAGGCAATATTTCATCCAACGTATAATAACTCCCGCCGCCTTTATTGGCGGTGTTTTCCAGCACAACCAACTTGCTAATCGGCAACCAATCGTACACTGGTTTAATCGCCGCAGCCACTTGTTCCGATGTAATTTTGCCGTTCGTACCTTTAATTAAATTGATGCCGATGCCCGAATTATAAGCATATCCGCCCACTTCATATTGATAAATATGTGAAAATTCATCACATATCACTTCGTCCAAAGGCTGCGTATGCACCTTGAGCGCAATCTGATTGGTCATCGTACCGCTGGGACAAAAAAGCGCCGCTTCCTTACCAAAAAGCCCAGCGGCCTTGGCTTCCAGCGCATTCACCGTCGGGTCTTCGCCGAATACATCATCACCAACCTCCGCTTGTAGCATGGCTTGCAGCATCTCCGGGGTCGGCTTGGTCACCGTATCGCTGATGAGATTAATAAGCATCTTGTTTTTGCGGCTAAAATAGGAAATTTACTTGTAGTGAAAAGG
>JANRME010000110.1:0-5251 GCA_033761835.1 Saprospiraceae bacterium | reverse complement strand
CTGACCATTCGATCCATTCGGGAAAATTGTTGCAAACTTTTACGATTTAAGGGTAAAAATTTATCTTGTCTTTGAATTAAGTTTCAGGAGGACTTGAAAGACCTTCTTATAAACCCTAACCAGTTACCTTTTACCAAAAATAAACGCCATGTCATTCTACTACAAAGCCTTGTTATTGAATATTTTTTTGTTTTCCAATATAATGATCATCGCTCAAACCGTTACGCGTCATTACGAGCCCGTTAATTTCTCCCAGGTTACAATTAACGATGCTTTTTGGAAACCAAAACTCGATAAAGTTGCTACCACTACTTTGGAGGCCTGCATTTATCAAACCGAAGAAAAAACGCCGCGTATCCGCAATTTTGAAAAAGTGGCCCGCAAACAAGGTGAACAACACGAAGGTATTTACTACGATGACAGCGACGTTTATAAAGCGCTCGAAGCTATGGTTTATGCTTTAAAGAATCATCCCGACGCTGCATTAGAGCAAAAAGCGGATGACTGGATTGATAAAATTGCTGCTGCGCAATTGCCCGATGGTTATTTGAATACATATTACACGCTCGGTGATCTCAGCAAACGCTGGACGGATATGGAAAAACACGAAGACTACTGCGCCGGGCATTTGATGGAAGCTGCTGTTGCTTATTATAATACCACCGGCAAACGCAAACTCCTGGATGTTGCGATCCGCTTTGCCGATCATATCGACGCTACTTTCCGTTTGCAAAATCGCCCCTGGGTAAGCGGGCATCAGGAAATCGAATTGGCGCTTATGAAACTATACCATGTGACCCAAAACGAGCGCTACCTGAAGCTATCCGATTGGTTTCTCGACCAACGCGGACGCGGCTATGGCAAAGGCGTCATCTGGGATCAGTGGAAAGACCCCAAGTATTGCCAGGACGAAGTACCTGTGAAAGATCAAAAAGAAATTACGGGTCACGCCGTGCGTGCTATGTACCTCTACACCGGAGCTGCTGACGTAGCCGCTGTAACAGGCGACGCTGGCTATGTGAACGCCATGCAAACCGTTTGGGAAGACGTCGTTTATCGCAATATGTATATCACTGGTGGCATTGGCTCTTCAGGAAGGAATGAAGGCTTTAGCATAGATTATGACCTGCCCAATGAAAATGCCTACTGCGAAACTTGTGCTTCGGTTGGTATGGTTTTTTGGAATCAACGCATGAACGCGCTTACGGGCGATGCCAAATTTATGGATGTATTGGAGCGCAGTTTGTACAACGGCGCTTTGGATGGGCTTTCCCTCAGCGGCGACCGCTTTTTCTATGGCAATCCTTTGGCATCCAATGGCCAGCATTTCCGGCGCGAATGGTTTGGTACCGCTTGTTGCCCTTCCAATATTGCACGGCTCGTCTCCTCTGTTGGCGATTATATCTACGGTAAAAGCGATAATAGCCTGTGGGTCAACCTGTTTGTGGGCAGTAATACTGTTGTAAAGATCGATAAAACGGATGTTGCGGTGCAAATGGAAACCAATTATCCCTGGGATGGGAAGGTAAAAATCAGCGTAGAGCCCCAATCTAAAACCAAATTCGCTATGCACTTGCGTATTCCGGGTTGGGCGAGGGGAGAGGCTGTACCGGGCGATTTATATGAATTTGCCAATGAATCTTCTGTAAAAGCCATTATCCGCGTCAACGGAAAAGATGTCCCTTACGCCGAAGTCAATGGCTACGCTATCCTCGACCGCGATTGGAAAAAAGGAGATATAGTGGAATTAGAACTGCCGATGGAGGTGCGCAAAGTAGTTGCCAGAACTGATTTGAAATACAATAATGATCGGGTTGCTTTGCAACGTGGGCCGTTGGTTTACTGCGTAGAAGGCGCTGATAATAATGGGCAAGCCTGGAATATGATTCTCCCTGAAAATGCGCGTTTTACTACTGTTACGCATAAAATTCTTACCGAACCGGTCGTTGCCATCCAAGCCGATGTACCCGTCGTCACGGTCTCCGAAGATGGATTGAATATCAAAACCGAAAAGAAAAAAGTCACCGCCATTCCTTATTACGCTTGGGCCAATCGCGGGCAGAACCCAATGCAGGTGTGGCTTCCGACGAAGATTAAAGACGTGAAAATCAATTATTAGAGAATTACAATTCACCATCGCATTTTTACAATTCGTTCCTATCGCAGCGCAGTTCATGGCAAGCGCCTTGCTTTCTCTTTGAAAACAGGTAATATTTGTATTGTAAACGGCGAAAAAAAGATATTCGTCGATAATTTTGTAAAAAGTGTTAATTTACTAAACAGTGTTCAGTAACTTTGCGTTGGGAATTAAAATCATATTTCAAACTTCGTAAATCGTACCTGCATAATGGGCATTATAGAAAGGAAAGAGCGGGAAAAGCAAGAAATGCGCGACCGTATTGTGGAAGCAGCTACCGAAGTATTTGCTGAAGAAGGCTATGAAAAAACGTCCATCCGCAACATCGCTGAACGCATCGAGTATAGCCCCGGCACGATTTACTTGTATTTCAAGGACAAAAACGAGGTGCTATTCGCCGTACAAAAAGTAGGATTTGATATGATGCGCGAGGAAATGGCTCCTTTGCAACAAATTAAGAATCCGCTGAAGCGCTTGAAAGCTATTGGCGAAATGTATTTCCGCTTTTCGATGGAGCATCCGCAGCATTACAGCTTGATGTTCGTGCTCATGGCGCCCATGGAAGTACTGGAAGAACATAAACCCTGGCACAAGGGGCAAGAAGCCTTTGCTTTTCTGGAAAATACGGTGCAGGAATGCATCGATAAAAAATTGATACACGCCAAGTCAGCCAAAGATTACGCCTTTTATTCCTGGGCCTTTTTGCACGGATTGGTGATGCTGAATAATAGTTGCCGCGTGCGCGTAATGGAACAAACCGATGAAGAAAATCGGGATTTGATGGAGCGGGCGCTAAATGAATGGATCAAAATGATTAAAAATCACTAAATAAAAAAGGCGAATTATTACATCCTAAAAAATTTTATCGAGCTAATAAACGGTGTTCAAAAAATAAACAACCAAAACCATGAAACTCATCCGAATTCTTTTTTCAATCACTTTACTCTGTTGGAGTCTTATTGCGGCCAAAGCACAAAGTAGTATCCTTAATAATTACATTCAGGAAGGAGTCGCCAATAGCGATGTGCTCAAGCAGCAAAATTTCCAATTGCAAAAAAGCCTGTACGCACTGGAAGAAGCCAAAGGCTTGTTCCTGCCTTCTGTCAATCTCAACGGCACTTACACGCTGGCGGCGGGCGGGCGCTCGATCTCTATTCCTGTGGGCGATCTGATGAATCCGGTTTATACAGCTTTGAATGAGCTGACCGGCACGAATCAATTCCCGCAAATCGAAAATGTGAATGAGAATTTTAATCCCAATAATTTCTACGATGTAAAAATCCGCGCTGCGTATCCGATTGTGAATCAGGATATTCGATACAATAAGCAAATCAAGGAACAAATGATTGATTTGCAACAAGTGGATATTGATATTTATAAACAGGAATTAGCAAAGAGTATTCGTCTTGCCTATTTCCAATATTTGCAAGCCAGCGAAGCTACCCGAATTTATCAAAACGCCCTGACACTCTTGCGCGAGAGCCTACGCGTGAACCAAAAACTGTATGAAAACGATATGATCAATCGCACGGCGGTGACGCGCTCAGAGAGTGAAATCACCAAAGTAGAAGCCCAACTCACCGAGGCGCAGAATAATGCACAGAACGCCGCCGCTTATTTCAACTTCCTGCTCAACAAGCCTTTCGATACGCCAATCGCCGAGGATGAATCGCTCCAACAAATTGGCTACGATTTCCAAACCAGTTTTGAGGGTTCAACAGAAAATCGCGATGAATTGCGCAAGCTGACGGTCGCTCAAGGCCTCAATCAAACCGCGCTCAAACTCAATGAATCCTACCAGATCCCTAAGGTGAACGCCTTTGTGGATGCGGGTTCTCAAGGATTTAATTTTGAAGTGGGCAATGGTTCTTTTTATGCGCTGGGTGGCGTTTCGATTGAATTGCCAATTTATAATGGCAACCGCAACAAGCAAAAGATAAAAATGGCGGAAATGGACGTGGCGACCGTGCAAACGCAGCGCGAGCAAGTCGCCGACCAACTGGCTTTGCAATTGAATACAGCGGTACGCGATTACCAATCTGCCTTACAGATTTTCAACAGCAGTCAAGTACAAGTCGCTTCTGCGAAACGCTACTTCGACGACGTAAGTAAGCAATACCGTGAAGGGCAGGTTTTGTATATCGAATACCTCGACGCTCGGAATGAACTGACCAATGCCGAATTGCAGCAATCTATCAGCCTATTCAATGTGTGGCAAAAATGGACCGAAGTGCAAAGAGCATTGGGGAAGTAGCTTGTAAGTTGAGGAGCTTAGGAGTTGAGGCGTTGAGTTTAGATAATAAACTTCTAAGCTAATAAACTCCTAAACAATCAATTGTGTTACAAAATGTATGATGCTTGAGAATTAAGCCAGTGGACAAAAATTAAAAATAAATGCCATTGGTAAATTAGTTTCTTTGAAAATTTGGTAGATCGCCGCTGAAATCGAGCTAACCTAGCGCGAATACAAGTGTTTCGCCCTTCAATGGCTTTGGTATACTGCTTTCCAATCAAGTGTTTAAACCTTTGTAGAACGGTTATAAATCCTTCAAAAGCGTCGGTACACCAATAGTCCACCTGGATATTCAAATGCTTGATTTTGAGCATTAAAAAACGAACCTGGCGAATGTTTCTCTTGCCCATGGTAAAGGCTAGAATTTCTTTAGTTTCCGGTGCATAAGCATAGAAAATCCAGACTTTCTTGTCCTTGTTTTGAACAAAAGAATAGAATTCGTCGATTAAAATTCGCTGATAATGCTTTTTGCGAGGCAGGATCGAACAGCGCTTTGCGTATTGAATAATCAGCTGAAGTACAGCCACTTGACTGACTTGAAATACCGCGGCGCAATCTCGAATGCCACTACCATGAATCAATGAACTTATGATTTGCTTTTTCAATCGGGGATCCGCTCCTCGATTTTGATAAGCATGTTGAAATTGTTTGCGGCAGTCCTTGCACAAAAAGTTCTGTTTTCCACTACTTTTTATGCCGTTTTTTACGACATTAGGACTATCGCAATGAGGACATTGGACTTTGATTTTTATTTGACACATTCTTCAAAGTTCGTCCTCATTGTCTTTTTTCACAATCGTCATACATCTTTTTGCACGACC
>JANRME010000109.1:0-52171 GCA_033761835.1 Saprospiraceae bacterium | reverse complement strand
GTAAAAGAAGCGCAGGTGCAGCTTCGGGTGAAGGATACCGGCATTGGCATTCCAGCCGACCAATTGCCTCAAATCTTTGATCGTTTTTACCAAGTTGACGATTCAACCACGCGCAGGGGCGAGGGAACGGGGATTGGTTTGGCGCTGACCAAAGAATTAGTGAAATTCTTAAATGGCGACATTCGCGTGGAGAGTACGCCTGAGAAAGGCAGTACTTTTTATGTCACTTTGCCCATTCGACATGAGGCAGTACAGGAGGCAAACTGGCAAACGGAAGCAATGCCTTTGGTACAGCAATTGCCAGAGCAAGCGGATGTGATTTCGCATTTGAATGCCAGCGACAAGGAATTGCCGTCGTTGTTGATTGTAGAAGATAATCCTGATATTGTACAATACTTGCAGATTTGCTTGGAAGGGCTTTACCACTTGGACGTAGCGAAGGACGGGCAGGCTGGCATCGACAAAGCAATCGAGCAAGTGCCCGACATTATCATCAGCGATGTAATGATGCCCGTAAAAGATGGTTTTGAATTGTGCGAAACCCTCAAGATCGATGAGCGTACCAGCCACATTCCTATTATTTTGTTGACCGCAAAAGCAGATGATGAATCTCGGATTAAAGGTTTGAAAAGAGGCGCAGATGCTTACCTCGCCAAGCCTTTTAACAAACAGGAATTGATCGTGTGGCTGGAGAAATTGTTGGAACTCAGGCGGCGATTGCAAGAACGATACGCTGCTTTGGATGAATGGATGGCTTCAAAAGATGCAGCTATACAGCAGGAAGACGAGTTTATTCAAAAAGTCCGTCAGGCGGTTGAAAAAAATATAGACGACGAAGATTTCGGGATTTTGCAATTATGCCGGGCGGTCAACTTGAGTCGGGCGCAATTACACAATAAAATCAAGGCTTTGACAGGGAAATCTACTTCCCATTATATACGGGCTATTCGCTTACACAAGGCCAAAGAGCTACTTAAAAATCCTAATTTAAACATTTCTCAAATCGCTTACGAAGTCGGGTTTCATGATCCGAAGTATTTTTCCAAAACTTTTGCCGAAGAATTTGGGGAATTGCCAGGTGAGATGCGAAAGCATAATTAAACACATAAAGCGCTGACTTTAAATACTTTATCACAAGTATTTTATTCCTGCCAAGACAATACACCATTTTTTATTTTGCCAATTGGACAATATTCTTCCACAATAAGACAATAGTGGAGGCGGCCGCAAAATTTTGCTTGCATCTTTGTATCATTAACAGCAAATAATTTCAAAACACTAAAAACGTAACATCATGAAAACCCAAATCCTTTCCCTGGTTATTTGTTTTGGAATCATCTTTACTGCAGCAGCACAGTCGAACCTTCAGTTAGTAAATGAAAACGCAGCAATGGCGATGGTCAATGTGAAAAAGTCCGCGAAGGAAACAAAAGAAGATGCAACGAGCCATTTAGCTTCTTTCCCAGGTGGTATGCAGGAACTGGGAGCTTATTTGCAGGAAAACTTGACCTACCCAATGGAGGCCCGCGAGAACGCCATCGAAGGTAAAGTAAAAGTTGTATTTGAAGTAACGGCAGAAGGTAAAATTCAATCTGCAACTGTTCTATCAGGAATCGGCTACGGCTGCGACGAAGAAGCACTCAGAGTAGTAAAAGCAATGCCGAGTTGGAAGCCTGCACAGCAAGCTGGAAATAAAATCACCTCTAAGGTTGTTTTGCCTATATCATTTAACTTGACCGGGTTTTAAGCACAAAACATCATTTAGTCGGAGGCGTCGAGTCATTTACTCGGCGCTTTTTTGTTTTATAAAATTTTAGAAATATTAGAAAGTAAAATTAAATACACAAAACATTGGATTTCAAATTTTTAAAACCATTTTTCTTCTTTATTTAAAGAATATTCTACTTTTTATTAAAGCAATTAGACATTGTTCCTCCTTTATAAGACAATAGTGGAGGCAGCACAGAAGATTTACCTGCATCTTTGTATTGTCAATAGGAAAAAGAAAACATCCAAACTAAAGATCAAATGAAAGCAAAGCCCAAAACCAAAAGATACTCAATCCAATTAAATTTGCGCTAATTTTTGTTAATAGGAGCATCTATATAGGAAGGGCGTTGAATCGTCGGCGTCCTCCTCTTTTTCTAAACCGACAGTTCAAGAAATTCAATTTATAGTCCCATTTACAGTCCCAAGTTTTTCGTTTGACAAACCAATAGTCCATAGGTGATGAGTGCTTAGAATGGTTCGAATTCTAAGCACTCTTTTTTTTATCGTCTTTAAAATGCGAAAACGTGAGCCATCCCGAATTTTGGCATACTTGCACCGTATCTAAGGTTTGTGGATAAGCGCCCTGCAGTAGTTCTAAACCGTAGGAAGCTTTATCGCATAAAATAAATTCCGCCCATCTACCTTCATAGTAGAAGGTTTCTTCATAGATACAAAATACATCTGCCTTGATAATAAACGGTATCTCCTAAGATAGAAAAGATATCTGTCTATATATTTGAAATATCTTCTCAGATATCGTATTAATTCTCCAAATATATAGAATGGTCTCTAACCAGATGCATTAAAAATCTTTAGAGATACGATATAGTATCTAAATATATATATGTCATTATCTTTTTATATACAATAAGGTATCTCTTTAGATATTATAGAATTCTTTGCAGATACATGAGTTTATCTCGTCAGATATAAGGAAGTATCTTTACAGATAGTCGTATGTATCTGAAGAGACACTAATTAATATCTTCCTTGATGGTCAGATAATCTTTTTGGAAAGCATAATGATTTCACGGAGCTATGAAACAAAAAGGGTTCAAAAATTGAACAACTTTTGAACCCTAATTTATTTATCTACTAAATCTTATTCTACCACTTCTACAGCAGTAGCAGCAGTATTGCGCGCACGCTTGCGGTCATGTTCTTTCAAATAAATCTTGCGGAGGCGCAAGGATTTGGGCGTCACTTCCACGTATTCATCTTCCTGAATGTATTCCAGCGCTTCTTCCAAAGTGAATTTCTTCGGCGGAATTAGGCGTACTTTGTCATCTGAGCCGGAGGCCCGCATATTTGTCAACTTCTTAGTCTTGGTCAGGTTGATCACCAAATCACCTGGTCGGCTGTTTTCGCCTACTACCTGTCCTTCATAAATATCCTCATTCGAATCAATAAAAAACTTACCACGATCTTGTAAATTGTTGATACTGTATGGAATAGCAGTACCTGTTTCCATCGAAATCAGCGACCCGTTGGTGCGTCCTGGAATATCGCCTTTGTGGGACTGGAATTCTTTGAGGCGGTGCGTCATAATCGCTTCACCGGCTGTAGCCGTAAGCATATTGCTACGCAAGCCAATAATACCACGCGATGGGATTTCAAATACCATCTGCTGTCGGTTACCCTTAGGTGTCATAGAAAGCATAATCCCTTTGCGACGGGTAATCATATCGATTGCTGTACCTGCAAATTCGTCTGGCACATCAATGTTCAGTTCCTCCACCGGTTCATTCAAAGCACCGTTAATACGCTTCATAATTACCTGTGGTTGACCGATTTGCAATTCATAACCTTCACGGCGCATTGTTTCGATCAACACCGCCAAGTGCAATACGCCGCGACCGAATACTCGGAACGTATCGGCTGAATCAGTAGCTTCTACGCGCAAAGCGAGGTTCTTTTCCAATTCCTTTTCCAAGCGTTCTTTGATGTGGCGGGAAGTTACAAATTTTCCTTCCTGACCAAAAAACGGGGAATCATTGATCGTAAAAACCATACTCATCGTAGGCTCATCAATGGTGATAGATGGCAAAGCCTCTGGATTTTCATAATCTGCAATCGTATCACCAATTTCAAAACCATCAATCCCGAACACTGCGCAAATATCACCTGCTTTTACTTCCTCTACTTTCACTTTGGCAAAGCCCTCAAACAAGTATAGCCCTCGAATTTTGCTCTTTACAATTGTGCCATCCCGCTTTACCAATGAAATGTTTTGACCATCGCGTAGTATCCCACGATTCAAGCGGCCAATGGCGATCCGACCGATATATTGTGAATAATCCAAAGATGTAATCATCATCTGTGGTGTACCTTCTGAGATTTTTGGAGCAGGAATGTGCTCTACCACTCTATCTAACAACGGCGTGATGTCAGTCGTTGGCTTTTTCCAATCGTCGCTCATCCAGCCTTGTTTGGCAGAACCATAAACGGTTGGGAAATCCAATTGCTCTTCGGTCGCATCCAGCGTGAACATTAGGTCAAACACCGCTTCGTGTACTTCGTCGGGCGTACAATTTTCTTTGTCCACTTTGTTAATCACCACAATAGGTTTCAAACCCAACTGAATTGCTTTTTGTAATACAAATCGCGTTTGTGGCATTGGGCCTTCAAAGGCATCCACCAATAAAAGCACGCCATCCGCCATGTTCAGCACGCGCTCCACCTCGCCGCCAAAGTCACTGTGACCAGGCGTATCAATGATATTGATTTTGGTATCCTTGTAAGTGATCGAAACGTTTTTGGCAAGAATGGTAATGCCACGTTCGCGTTCGAGGTCATTACTATCCATGATAAGTTCACCCGGCGTCTCATGGTCTTTGAACAATCGACCAGCCATTAGCATTTTATCCACAAGTGTGGTTTTGCCGTGGTCAACGTGGGCGATAATGGCAATATTTCTTAAACTTTGCATACTTTTTCTAATTGAAGCCGCAAAGATACGCTTATTTTATTCAAGAAACACGCTCGGTGTATTAATTTCAGGTTAAGGTTGGATGCGTGTTTTCAAAGGAAATCGCCGACGGTGCATAATAAGAAGTTAATGTTTTGAAATTAATTACAATTCAAATTAGTTCATTGGAATTGAGATAAAAAATACATCTAAAATTTTGTTTTCAAAAATGAAAAATTTCAAGTAAATAATTTCAAGCCTGTCAGGTTTTACAACTTGACAGACTCGAAATCTCAAGCAAAAACTTTACACCTTCAAGCTCTCAACAGCCACGCCATTGCTCTGCTTGTGGTATTTGAGTGTATAGACCGATCGGTATTGCGAAGGGTCATTAAAATAAGCATTCAAAGCCTTTAGCGTCGGTTCATCAAGAAATTTGGACAAAGGTTGCGCTACGCTTTCAAAGTTTGCCAGCGCATTCTTCAGTTTTTCATCCCATACAGGGTAAAGGCTATCAAAATCCTCGGGGCGAAGCACCTTGCGGCAAACGCCCTTATTGCACACCAATTCCATCGGCTCGGTGAGATTAAAAATGCCGTATTCATCGGTGATTTCTTCGCCAGCTTGAATGTCACAGATCGCAATTTCAAAACCGTAGCCTGTACTCATACTATTGCAATTGCAGCAATGGTTGATGTATTTGGCAAAATCCCAACTAATAATCCGGTAGCCGCGTTCATCAATGTAGGAATATTTTTCAATGACTTCCTGCATCGCAGGCGGGTGGAGCAGGTATTCAGTAGGTGACACTTCCAGCTCCAAGCTGTCTTTTACATAAGTAATTGTTCCTTTGGGAATGAAATCGGTGGCGAACACACCGTAACCGACTACGGAATTGATAAACCGTAGTTCTGTTTTTGGATGTAGCATAGATAGTATAAGTAAATTTAGGTGGAAAAACAACAACATTTCACACAATCATCTCGAAAGGTAAAATCGCAGTTGCCATTGCGCCGGAGGTATGTCTCAATTGGCGCGCCGCAACCCTGTAGAAGTCTGATTCTCAGGATGCTATCATGTATGTAGCCCTTTTGTTAAAAAATCAATGTTCTTCCCTAAAATATCGGTCAATTTTAGTGTATATTTATGAAAAAAGAAAGGGCTTTTCGACGAAAAAAATGATGGATTTAACGACTTGAAAATTTATTCAAAAATCCCGGATGATAAATAGCGGTCGCCACGGTCGCAAATGATACATACAATGACACCTTCCTCAATGGTTTCAGAGAGTTTTTTAGCAGCCATTACTGCGCCGCCACTGCTCATGCCCGCGAAAATAGCGTCTTCTTTTGCCAATCTTTTCATCATCACAGTTGCTTCTTCTTCTGAAACATCGATCACCTGGTCTACGCGCTCCCGTTCAAAAATTTTGGGAAGAAATTCTGGCGACCAGCGCCGAATGCCTGGAATGCTTGACCCATCGGTCGGCTGCACGCCAACAATCTGTATATCAGGATTTTGTTCTTTCAAATAACGAGATACACCCATGATCGTGCCGGTCGTACCCATTGAGGAGACGAAATGTGTGATTTTCCCTTGTGTGTCGCGCCAGATTTCAGGGCCGGTGCTGCGGTAGTGCATTCCCCAATTATCAGGATTGGCAAATTGATTGAGCATAAAATAACCACCTTGTGCCATCATTTCATCCGCAAGGTCTCGGGAATATTCGATCCCACCTTTATCGGCAGGTGTCAAAATTACTTCTGCACCGTAGGCACGCATGGTTTGAACCCGCTCTAATGTTGAGTTATCAGGCATCAATAAAGTAATTTCCAAGCCAAATAATCTGGCAATCATCGCCAAAGCAATGCCCGTATTGCCACTCGTGGCTTCGATGAGCCGCACACCTGGTTGAATCTCACCGCGATCCAAAGCGCCTTTAATCATGCCGTAAGCCGCGCGATCCTTGACAGAACCGCCAGGATTGGTGCCTTCTAATTTGCCGTAAACGGTGACGCCGGGCTTGGAGAATACTTTCGTGATTTCAACTAAAGGTGTGTTGCCTACGAGGTCTAAAATGTTCATTCTTCTTATGGTGTTTTTGTATTATGGTATTTTGTCTTTTAAAACTAAAGCACTATAACACCATAACACTATATACGATCGCACTAGCTTACATCTAATTCTTCTTCTTGTCGATAATAAACTCTGGAATGCGGTTCTACACTTTTGATAATCCAAACATTACCACCAATAATGCTGTCATGCCCGATAATCGTATCGCCGCCAAGAATAGTTGCGCCGGAGTATATCACAACGCGATCTTCGATGGTCGGATGGCGTTTGGTTTTGGCAAATTCTTTGCGAACGCTCAAAGCGCCGAGGGTAACGCCTTGATAAATTTTAACATGATTGCCAATTTCAACGGTTTCACCAATCACCATGCCGGTGCCGTGGTCAATGCAGAAGCTTTCACCGATGGTAGCCGCGGGATGTATGTCAATGCCCGTTTCGCTATGCGCGTGTTCCGTTAGGATACGCGGAATTAAAGGCACGCCGAGTTTGTGAAATTCATGTGCCAAACGGTACACCGCAATTGCAAAAAAACCAGGATAGGTACGAATTACCTCGATTTTACTCACCGCTGCCGGGTCGCCTTTGAGAATGGCTTCGGCATCTTTCAACAGCAATTCATAAACAGCGGGCAGTTTTTCCAAAAAAGCCTCTTCGATTGCTTCAGTAGGCTGTGGCAAATCAGATTCAATCGTTTTCAGAATATTATATAACTCCAGCTTGATTTCGCCGTAATGTTGCTCAAATTCTCGAAGATTTACAAACTTTCGATCAGCCAACTCAGGAAACATCGCTTTCAACAAGCCATTGAGCCATGCGCAAACCTGCTTGGGCGCTGGAATAGACTGTGTATTTTTATGCGCGTTGAATAATCGTTCTATAAATTGCTTTTCCATGAGCAACAATTTACAACAGATTTGTCTTTGTTAAAGCGTATCATCACTTAAAAAGTTGCATTACGAAAATGAATAATTTCCTTTTAGGAATTTATTAAGTCGTTAATTAGCAGAATTTGTATAAAAATAAGCAGTTTAATAAAATTTTTCATTGCAGTAATTATTTTCACGGAATTCCCTTTCCCGGAATTTAATTTTGAAAATCACCCAAACGATATTTGCTATGAAGACTTGCTTCTTGTTTGCCATTTCATTACTTGGTTTCACGCCTATTAAAGCTCAATTTAATGATTTAGAAGCCACCGAATTGGCGCTTCGCCGCATTGCCAATATACGTAGTGAGGGCAGTAATAGCAATCGCTATGCCAATGTTCAGGGTTCGCCTTATTTGAATGAAGGATGGCGCAATGGACGATTGTTTTTAAAAAACCAGGATAGCGCTACCACGGATATTTTGATAAATATCGATTTGGTGAGTCAATTGGTTTTGGTGCAATTACGAGATGGTTCCGTTGGAATGATTAGCCCTTTGAGTATCCAAAAGATTGAAATTCAAGGAGATTCATATAGTTATCGATCTTTTATTATAGAAACAGAAGATCGCCTATTGGGTAATTTAAATAACAGCCCTACTTTTTGTGAAATTTTGTATGAAGGCAAATTCAGATTAATCCGGCAAATTCATAAACGAATGTACCAGCCCTACGCTACGCCCTACACCACTTCCGATGGGCATCGGGAAATAACTACGATTGAGAATATTTGGCTTCAAAGTCCTGAAAATCAATCTTATCAAAAACTGAAACTCACCCGCAAAAGTATTGAAAAAGCGCTTCCAACCTATCGGGATCGCATCCGGCAACTCAGCAAAAAACACGATTTGGATTTAACAAATCTGTCGGATGCCGTTCAACTGTTTAAATTCTTAGACAAAACTTGATGAAGCCCTGCTTATTGCTTTTTCTTCTTCAATGGTTATTTTCTCTAAAGCTTGACTGATATCCCAGAGTAAGTCATTCACGTTTTCTACACCAATCGACAATCGAATAAGATTTTCGGTAATACCCATTTGTTTTTTTTCTTCGACAGGAATACCTGCATGAGTCATTGTTGCCGGGTGTTGCGCAAGCGATTCCGTGCTGCCGAGGCTTACCGCGAGCTTCACCATTTTCAGGTTATTGAGAAAAATAAAAGCTTCATGTTCACCACCTTTTATCTCAAAGGACACCATAGCGCCGGGCGAAGTGCACTGCTTTCTATAAATATCATACTGCTCGCCATCAAGCTCTGTCAGTAAGCCGAGATAATGTACCTTTTCAACCTTTGGATGCAAGGCCAAATATTCAGCAACAATCTCCGCGTTTTGCGCCTGCTGCTCCATGCGAATTTTGAGGGTCTCTAAGCTTCGAAGCAAAAGCCAGCCCGTCCAAGGGCCTGCCATATTGCCCAGGAAAGTACGCAAGGTTTTTACTCTTTTAATCAACGCTTTAGAACCAAGACAAGCACCGGCAATCACATCGCTGTGTCCACCGATGTATTTGGTTGCAGAATATAGCACCAAATCTGCATCCCATTTGAGCGGGTGCTGCCAAAGCGGTCCCATATAGGTATTGTCCACCGCTACTAGTACACGCTTATCCTGAGAAGAACAATCATCCGCCAATTGACGAATAAGCTCAAGGTCAATTACTGCATTAGTAGGATTGGCAGGTGTTTCTACGTAAATCATAGCCAATTTATTCCTTTTATTAGAAGCATCGAGCATAGTCAGGATTTCAGATTCTCCCATTCCAGCATGAAATCCCATTACTTCTACTCCAAACTTGGTCAACACCTCGCTTATAAAATGAGCCGTTCCGCCGTACAAAGGGCTACTGTACAAAAGTAAATCGCCTGGTTTCAGGAACTCAAACAGCACCGTAGAAATAGCAGACATTCCGCTTTCAAATACCGCACAATCTTCGGCTTTATCCCAAAGTGTCAGGCGGTTTTCCAAAATTTCAAGGTCTGGATTATTTAAACGGCTGTATATCAAGCCTAATTCTTCGTTTTTTCCTTGCTCTCGCAATCCGTAAGCCACTTCAAAAAATGCTTTACCTTGCTCCGCATTGCGAAAAACAAATGTGGAAGTTTGAAAAATTGGGCACTTGATCGCCCCTTCCGAGAGCTCAGGTTTGTACCCGTAGCTCATCATCAGGCTTTCAGGATGAAAATGATGATCTGGCATAGCTATAATTTTAATTTGGTTAGGACATATTTTTTGTCAAATTTCATATTTCTTAGAATAAAATTCTATGACATAGATCATTAGGGGAAAATAAAACTATTATCTGCATTTTCAATCTGTATTTTTTCTAATTTTCTCTTGAAAATGTGCTTTTTGCAGAAAAATTTTCTATAAATGAAAAGATTAGATCCAATAGATTTGCGTATCCTGGCACTCTTGCAGGAAAATGCTCGTTTTACGAATAAGGAAATCGCTGCCCATATTGGTATGACGACTACCCCTGTGCATGAGCGGATTAAACGATTGGAAGAAAATGGTTATATCCGACAATATGTGGCGCTATTAGACCGGGCTAAGGTGGGGTTATCGCTTGTAGCGTTCTGCAATGTGCAGTTGAAAGAGCATTCGCGTCCTTTCCTTGTGCAATTTGAACAGGAGGTGCGTTCATTGCCTCAAGTTATTGAATGCTATCATATCGCAGGTATGTTTGACTATTTGCTCAAGGTAATGGCCATAAATATGATTGCTTATCAAGATTTTATCGTGAATAAATTGGCGGTACTCGAAAATATCGGCAATGTACAAAGCTCTTTTGTAATGACAGAAATCAAACATTCCACTGCACTTCCATTAGAATAAAAAACGGCCGGCCTCACTTTTGAAGCCAACCGCAACGTGCCATTTTTTCGTCGGTAGAGGGATCTTGGTAGAGAGTAGAAAGATTTTGGGTTCATTTGCTAAATCCCTCTACGCTCTACCTTAGTCCCACTACCAAATCTTAAAAAAGAACCGAGTGATTGCATTTTCAAGGCTTTATGTCATCCGCTTTTACGCCCAATTGGGCCAGAAACTTCATCGAATTAGCTTTCACATTCGCCGGCGGATTCAACGAAAGTGATTTTTTAAATGCTGTAATTGCTTTGTCTTTTTCGCCGGCTGTGAAATATCCTTCACCCAGGCTATCCCAAACGTTTGGATCGGTTGGATTTTTCTTTGTATTGGCTTCAAAAATTTCGATTGCTCCGGCCATATTTCCGGCAAATAATAATTGGTAGCCATAATTATTCAGTTCAGCATTTGTACCCTTTTCAATCGCTTGCTTTTTGACTGTTTCTGCTCCTTTTGTATCGCCTTTGGCTTGCAGTATATTCGATTTTGCAATCATATTGCTCATCGCCTGATGACTTTTCACGGATTCGTCGGCCCAAGCCAAAGCTTTATCCAGATTGCCATTCTGCTGCGCGTAATTCGCAGCACCGAGGTATTCCTTCCAAGTCACCGGAAAGATTTTTAAATCATTTTCAAGCGTGGTCAAAGTGAGTTCCAGTTCTTTTGCTTTGTCGCCAGCGCCATTTATTTTACCTGTGAGCCGAGCTTTAGTAAGCATATTAACTGGTTGCGGATTGATACCGACTGATTGCGTCGCCCAAGTCAGTGCCTCCTGGAGGTTCACATTATTATTCAAGCAATAATTTGCGGCTTCATTAAAGCCAATCCAGTTAAACCCAGCCTTATTCTGAAGTTGTGCGCGCAAGCTAGCTGCCACGATTTCCGGCGTATTGGCTTCAATTTTGAAAGGAAAAGCTTTGTTTTCCCACTTGAGCGCACAGATAGTAGAATTGGCGGACGGATCTTCAAATTCATAAGCCAACCACTCATAGAATTGTGTCGTTTTCTGCGGTTGAATCGTCACACGCAAGGCATCTTCTGCCTGATTGTATGAAAAGCTTCCCCAAGCCGTGCTGTTATTGGAAAAAATGACTTCGCACTCGTTCTCCTTTGGCAGCATATGCAAACCGTAAGTCCCTGCTTTCAACTCTTTTCCTTCAATTTTTACATCGGTCGAAAAAGAAATCACGGTATTATCATTAGCGCCAGCCCGCCAAACAGCATTATAGGGCACCATGTTTCCCCATACTTGCCTGCCTTTTACAGCAGGGCGATGATAGACCACTTTAATATCGGTTAAGCCAATCGTTTGCATGACCGCCGCTTTCGGGCTGGCGTCAGGTGTTTTGGTGACAGAGGTTTGTGCGAATGCGAAGTGTTGGATTAGTATGAAAAATAATATGAATAGCCGTGTAAAATGTCGCATAACAATCAGGTTTTTTATGAAAAATCGGGTGATTAAATGTTGTGTCGGGTGTTGAAACTTCAACCAAATCAATTGTTTATGCTCAAAAATAAAAGGAAGTTATAAAATGTAGAAATACTTTGTGGTGAGTGCCAGAAATTGTGATGAGTGGTTTTACGAAGTACGAAGTTGGAAGTACGAGGTCGGAAGTTGGAAGTGCGAAGTCGGAAGTGCGAGGCTGGATTTTTATTACACGGTATAATATTTATCCTTTAAATAATAATAATATCCAAAAAAAGTAAAGGAGAAAATTATTTAAACAATTGATAATCAAAATCTTATTAAATTTATTTTAAAACAAGACTAATATTAAGCATTATCTTTCAAATCCTGATCTTCGATATAATCAACTACGGTAGATTTGTAGCTTCGGCTGGAAAGGACACTATCGCCATTTTTGAGATGAAAACGATATTGGTTATTGCCTTCGTATTTTACTTTGCTTACATAGTTGGTGTTGACAATAGTGGAACGATGAATGCGCAAAAAAATCTGCGGATTTAATTGTTTTTCAAGCTCTTGCAAGGTTTGCCGAATGAGGTAATGTTGGGCGGATAAGTGAATGCACAAGTAATTGCCCTCTGCTTCCAGCCAATGCACATCATTGATGTTGACCAGAATCGTTTTGCCCTTTTCTTTTATTTCAAAAGCAGTGAGTTCTTCGGTGTGCCGGTGGCGATGCGCGTCTAAGAGTCGAACCATTTTCTGATGCAACAAGGCATTTTCATTCAGATGAATTTGTTTTCGAGCCTGCTCTAATGCTTGCATAAAGCGCTCATCATCAAAGGGTTTTAGCAAATAATCTACCGCGTGTACATCAAAAGCACGCAAGGCATATTGGTCATAAGCCGTCACAAAAATAATGAATGGCAAATCTTCTTCATCCTTATTTTGCAATACCTCAAAGCCATTAAAATCAGGCATTTGAATATCCAGAAACGCTAGATCAGGCGCATAATCTGACATCAATCGGCGGGCATCGCGGCCGTTTTTTCCTTCGCCTACAACAGTCACATATTCTATTTGCTCCAATAGCTTGCGGATGCGCGCCCGCGCCAATGGCTCATCATCTACTATTATAGTACGAATTTTCTTCATAATACCTGATTTTGCAGGCCGTTTGGCTCATTTGGGAGGGTAATTTGTACTTCAAAGCCCTTGCCGGGAATGGTAAAAATGCGCAAACTTGCTTTATCCCGATAGAGTAATTCCAGACGTTCTTTCACGTTTCTCAGGCCAATGCCCGATTGTAACAGTTCTTCGGGGGTTTGCTCCGCGCCCTTGCCGTCGTCTTGTACAATGAGTTGAATACCAGATTCTACTTTTTTAGCAATCAAAGCAATACTGCCTTCGCCGATCTGTTTTCCAAAACCATGTTTGATTGCGTTTTCTACCAAAGGTTGCAGAATCAGCGCAGGTACAAGCGCATCCAATACCTCTTCCTCAATTTGATAAATAATTTTCAGGCGGTCGTGAAAGCGCACCTGTTCAATATCCAAATAGCTTTTGATAAAATTCAATTCTTCCGAAAGTGAAATCAAATTCCGGCGCTCTTTATCCAAAAGGGTTCTGAGCAAAATGCCGAGTTTGGAAACAATCTTCTGCGCATCTTTGATGCTGATTTCCATCAAAGAAGAAATGGTATTCAAGGTATTAAATAAAAAATGCGGATGTAACTGCAAACGAAGCGCATTCAACTCGGCATTAGAAAGCTGATTTTCTAATTTTACTAATTCTAATTGCTTGTTTTTGAACATTTTATAATAATCAATTGCTGCAAATATAAAGAACAGCAACCAGTATTCGATCAAGCGGCTAATGATGGAAGGCGCCAGGCTGCCCAATACATAATGCACCATTTCCATCGTGATTTTTTCGATGCCCATGAGGTGCAAAGGCCCTAACCATAAGACATTCGTGGCTATTTCGTGGAAAGTAGCTACTGCGAGACTTATCAAAAAAGCTTTGATCTGAACGCTTCGGCGTGAAAGGTCGTTCAAAGGGTATTTTTGCGAGAAATGATAGACGACAGGTACAAGGATGCCCCAAAAAGTGTAATTCACAAGATGCGGAATGGCTGCGCGTTGCCAGTTATATTGGTTGGTTTCGTCCCAATATAAATAAGGTAGATAACTGCGGCCTGCGAGCAGTAATCCAAATAAAAAACCAATCAGAATAAAGGCCCAATAGGGCAACGGAAGCTTGCCGAATTTCATCTTGTAAAGAAATCGAAAATGCTGCAAAAAATAAAGCCCGATGGGATGGGAAGCGTAAAATGGGATTAAAAATCGTAGTTTTAAAAAAATTCCTTTTGATAAAGTCGTTGCCTTTGATCCAAATTGATAATATATTTGATTGATTATGTAAATTTTACGTTAAAAATAATGTTCGAAGCGCACCTTTAAAAAAAAAATGCGTCCTAATAGCAAATTAGTGCCTCAAGTACCATGAAGATCATGAATAGAAAGACCTTGTCACGAGTTATTATATTGGTGTTATTGTTTTTTGTATTGCAATATGCCTCTTTTCGTACGCAAGGTGCTGATAATCCGAAGCCCAGTAGTCGTTACTACCACGAAATTCAGGAGGGCAGAGAGTTGCTAACAGAATTGTTAGACAATTTTCCAGGAGTGTCTATTGCGGTAGGCATTGGAGATCGCATCGCCTGGAAGGAAGCATTCGGTTGGGCAGATGCCAAAAATAAAATTTATGCTACACCAGAGCATCAATTCCGGTATTATAGTCTTTCCAAATCCATTGCAGGCCTGGCTGCTGCTAAATTGATGGAAGAAGGTAAACTCGATATTGATACAGCCATTACAACTTATTTACCAGATTTGCCAGAGCAGTATTGCGATGTAACAGTTGCGCAGCTTTTGAGCCATACCGCAGGGGTGCGCCATTATAAAAAAGATGAGTGGCAAAAAATTAGCCAGTATCATTGCAATACAGTGGAAGAGGCATTGCCTGTATTTCTTGAAGATAAATTGAAATTTGAGCCGGGCGCAGGCTACACTTATACTTCGTTTGGGTACGTCTTGCTTTGTTATGTGCTGGAAGCCGTGAGTGGTGTGCCTTACGACGAATATATTCATCAAAACTTTCTTTTGCCATTAGGCCTGGAAACGATCGCACTCGATCAACAGCCTGCTGCACAGGTGAATCCGGTTAAATTTTATAAATATTGGAATGTTTATAAAAATCGGGGCGTGGAAGCACCCAAAGTGGATAATAGTTGCAAATTCGGTGGCGGTGGCTACGTAGGTACAGCAGAAGAATTGGTGCATTTGCATCAAGCCGTGATCAAGGGAAGACTAATTCGGCCCGAAACTGTTGAGCAATATTTCACGAGCTTTACAAAGTCGGATAGTACTTCGGTGGGATATGCTTTTGGAATTGGAGTAAAGGAATCAAGCGATGGTTCTAAATATTATGCACATACCGGCACAGCAATGGGCGGTTACGGCGTACTTATCGTTGATCCAGCGCAAGAATTAGTCATTGTAATACTCGGCAACCGCTACGATGAAGCATTGGTGACAACCGCCAAGAAAATTTTGAAGGTTTTCCGTGGAACGGTGTAAGCAGTTCCGAATGGTATTCGGAGCTACGAGTTAATTATTCGCTTTAAATTTCTTAAACGCTTCGGTCAACTTTGGCACGATTTCAAATAAATCGCCAACCACACCATAGTCAGCAGCTTTGAAAAACGGCGCTTCCGGGTCTTTATTGATCACTACAATCGTTTTAGAATTGTTTACACCCGCCAAATGCTGAATCGCACCGGAAATACCAATCGCAATATATAAATTCGGTCGAATGGCAATGCCGGTCTGCCCTACGTGTTCGTGATGCGGTCGCCAATGTGCATCTGCCACGGGGCGAGAACAAGCCGTCGTCGCGCCAATCGTTTCTGCCAATTCTTCTACAATACCCCAATATTCCGGACCTTTCAAACCACGCCCTGCAGATACGACCAATTCTGCTTCTGGCAGCGGTACAGTGCCTTCGATGCGCTTCACTTCTTTCACTTTCACGCGACTTTGCGGCACATTTATATCCAAGGTTTCTACAGAACCAGGACTACCCACTTCAACGGGTGGAAGGCTATTGCCCATCAGTGACAGCACTTTCACGTCCGATTTGATTTCAAAATCCGCAAAAGCTTTACCCGAAAAAACGGTCTTTTTTACTTTAAAACCGCCATCTACATTGGGAATATGATTTACCCCAGCCACCGAGCCAGCATTTAAACGTACCGCCAGGCGCCCCAACAAGGATTTGCCATTCATAGAATGACTTAGAATCACTACTTTTGCACCCAATTTTTGAGTGGCTTCTGCAATAACAGCCGCATATACCTGACTATCAAAGCTATCCAAAGCCGGATTAGCAATATTATAAATCTTGGATGCACCGTATTTACCTAAATTTTCTGCTCCATTTATTGTACCCAAAGTCAACACAACACATTCTGTTCCAATTGCTTGTGCTGTTTTATATCCATAAGTCACCGCTTCAGACGCAACTTTTTTGAATTGTCCTTTTTGGCTTTCTGCTATTACAAGTACCATATCTTTTGTGTTATTGTATTAAAGTGTCATTATGTTATAGTTACAATTATCAAGTCCTTAGTGTTTCTGTGTAAAGTTTGAAGTAGGAATAGCACTTTAACACCTAAACACTTAAACACGATTAAATAACTTTCGCTTCTTCGTGCAATAAACGCACCAATTCGTCCATATTATCTGGCTCAATGAGTTTCACAGCAGACTTAGGTTTCGGTAATTGATATTGCGCTACAACCGACAAATCCTCGAAAGCAATAGGTTCTACCACTTTCAAAGGCTTCGATTTTGCCATCATAATGCCTTTCATATTGGCGATTCTTTGTTCTGCTAAACCCTTCGCAGCGCTGATTACAAAAGGTGTTTCGACTTCAATTACTTCCGTACCGCCTTCAATGTCACGAGCGATCGTTGCAGCATTACCATTCATTTCCATCTTGCTGGCGTAAGAAATAAAAGGCAAATCGAGCAATTCGGCAAGCATAGCACCTACTTCCGAGCCATTATAATCAATCGTTTCCTTACCCAGGAAAATAATATCGAAGCCTTCACTTTTGGCGTACTCAGCGATTTGTTTTGCCACGTAAAGCGCACTTTGCGGCTCACCGTTTGTATTAATCCGCACCGCATCATCCGCGCCGATGGCCAAGCCTTTGCGAATAATAGGGTCATTGGCTGCCGGCCCAACGTTAATCATTGTCACGCTACCGCCCTGTGCTTCTTTGAGTTCGAGCGCCCGCACCAACGCATACCACTCATCATAAGGATTCATAATATATTGTACGCCATTTGTATCAAATTCTTTGGCATCAGAAATGAAGTTGATCTTGGTAGTCGTATCGGGTGTCTTGCTGACACATACCAATAATTTCATTGGAAGCGATTTTTCGATTGTAAAAACGAATAAAGTTTTGCAAATATAGAAGAAAACTCAAATAAACAGTTAGCGAATTTTCGCTAAATTTTCTAACAGTCAACAATATGTTTAAATTCTTTGTTCAGCTTTACAGCAAAAGAAATAACAAAATGTAATTTTGCATCTTATAAATTCCAGCATTGGTCAATGCTAAATGAAAAATAATCAATGAATACAAGGCTTTCGCAATTGCAAAATTTACTCGCGGAATCTCCAAATGATGCTTTCTTGCTTTTTGCTATTGCAAAAGAATACGAAGGCATGGGCGAACAGGAGCAAGCACTGGCGCACTATTTGCAATTGATTGAAAAAGATTCGACGTATGTAGGCACTTATTATCATTTAGCGAAGCTGTATGAGAAAATAGAACAGCCCGAAAAAGCGTTAGAGACATATTCAAAAGGAATGGACATTGCCCGCAAGGCAGATGACCAACACGCTTTGGCGGAATTGTCCTCGGCCAAATTGAATTTGGAATTTGGAAATTAGGATATTGAAATCTTAAAGTTTTTTTAGTTGCGTTTATCAAGAAAGAAAAATTTCTATATTTGAATTCGCAAGTGAGTCTTTGTAAAATAAAAGGATAGCCGGATTGCGTTGATTAGAAGCCAGAACCGATAAGAGAGATGAACATTTTTCTTTGTCTGTGTTCTGTGTTCTGTCCTCTGACATCTCAAAATATCATACAATGAGAAACTATTTCGGCTTTACCTTGCTAAGTTTTATGATTATTGGAGCAGTACAGTCTGCATTTTTTAAATTAAATAACCGTATTCCTTTTGACGACGAGCATTTTCTTGCTTGTAATATGACCGTTGATGCTGGTGTAAGCGATACAATTTGCAACCCAGGCGAAACGGTAAGTTTGAATGGCGTTATCACTGGCGCTTTTATCGATGCGAATTGGTCGCCCGCCACGGGAGTTACAAGTCCTACGAATGCTACCACTACCGCTTCGGTTGCTACCACTACCACTTTTACCCTCACGGTGCGAAGTTTCAACGATCAGAATCTGATTACCAATGGCGATTTCGCGCAAGGGAATGTTGGTTTCACTAGCGATTACACCCTGCATACGGGCACTAATAATTTACCCGACGGTCGATATGCTGTGACCAGCAATGGACGCAACGTGCACGGAAGCTTTGCCAATTGCGGCGACCATACAGGCGGTGGCAATATGATGGTGGTCAATGCCTCCGGCGTATCTAATAATGTTTGGTGTCAAACGGTTACAGTTCAACCAAATACAGATTATCTTTTTGGTGCATGGTCAGCGTCGATGGTTTCTCAGAACCCTGCGCGGCTGCAATTTTCTATCAATGGCAATTTGATTGGCAATGTATTCCAAGCGCCCAGTCAGACCTGCCAGTGGCGCGAATTTACTGCCAACTGGACTTCCGACACGGTTTCAACGGCGAAAATATGCATCGCCAATGTGAATAACACGCCTGCGGGCAATGATTTTACGATTGATGATATTTCCTTTCGGCAAGTTTGTACCACCACCGATCAAGTAACCATTACTGTTGCCAATCTGAATGCCGATTGGATTAATCCTGGTCGCGTTTGTAAAAATAGTCCTCCGATCACCTTGAATACTTTATTGGATACAAGTGCTAATACCGGCGGTACTTGGCTGATTGATGGTACACCATCTACTACATTCAATCCTACAAATTTAGCTGTTGGTAATCACGATGTACTTTACCGCGTGACTGTTGGTAATTGCGAAGTTCAAAATGCGCAGATTTTGACCATCAACGCGCCTGCCAATTCCGGTATTACCAGAAACCCGATGCGCATTTGTGAAGGCACAACAATGACCGTTGATCTGGCTGACGAGCTTCAAGGGGAAGATAGCGGCGGTATTTGGGCTGAGACTTCCTCTTTCCCTTCTACTGGCGGCGCTTTTAATGCTACATCTGCCACATTCAATACTGCGAATCAAGCGCCAGGTACTTATTTATTTACCTATCGTGTCAACTCGGCTGCACCTTGTCCGCCTGCCGAAACAACCATCACGATTATCGTGGAAGATGCTCCTACTGCCGATGCTGGGCAAAATATGGAACTCAACTGCGCGGTGGATATGGTAACACTCGGTGGATCAGGCACGTCTACTGGAAATGGACTGCAATACCAATGGACTGCTGCAAATGGTAGCCCAATCGCTATTCCGAATATTGCGCTTACTGAAGTAGAGCAAGCCGATACTTATACTTTGGTAGTGACCAACTCCGCAAACGGCTGCAGCAGTAGAGATTCCGTGACGGTCGTCTCTCAAATCACATCGCCAACAGCTACGGTGGAACTTAAACAAGTTACCTGCAATCAAACCCGCAACGGCGCAATCCGCGTCACCAGCGTCGGCAATGGCGAAGAACCTTTTGAATATTCTTTGAACGGCTCGAATTTTACAGCCAAAAATGAGTTTAACTCTTTAGTGCCAGGTACTTATGAATTGGTGGTACGAGACCAAAATGGTTGCGATACAACGCTACAAGTGACACTCGCTCAACCCGAAGCTTTGGATGTAGAACTCCAAACCGACCTCGATACGGATCCTCCTTCGATTATACAAGGCGACAGCGTGACACTTAAGGTCATCGTAAGCAAACCAGATGACGCTATTACTTCGATTACCTGGATACCCGATAGTATTGGCTGCAATAACTGCTTGACGGCTTCTGTAAGTCCAATGGAACAAACTACTTATTCTGTGCGGGTTACAGATGAGAACGGCTGCGTGGCAACGGACGAAATATTGATTTTTGTGCAGCAAATTCAACGCGTGTTCATTCCCAGTGCTTTCAGCCCGAATGGAGATGGCGTTAATGATGTTTTTTATATCGGCGCCGCCCAGGAAGTGCGTAGCATCAAGGCTTTTCGTATCCTTAACCGTTGGGGTACATTGGTTTATAACCGCGAAAATATTTTGCCCAACGACCCAACCGTAGGCTGGGATGGACTTTTCAAAGGGCAGCCCGTCCAAAATGCGGTATACGTCTATGTTGCCGAATTAGAAATGGCAAGTGGAGAAATTGTAATCATTTCGGGGGATATAACGGTTTTGCAATAATGCCAATAAGAAAATTGTGGATCAGCATAAAATCCTCGACTCGTAGTTTGAACACGAAGTGGACAAAATCCGCTTAATTTCTACTGCAAAAGTGTGACATGATTTTAAAAAAAACGGACAGTAAAATTAATGTACTTTACTATCCGTTTTTTTAGACCATGTCAGTTCATTTTGTCTTGAAATCAAAGGACAAACTCATTGTCTTAGCATGAGTAGCGATCCATATATAATACCCTCTACTTATTTCAAACTCTTCAAGTACGCAACACTTTTTGGTACATTCACCATTTCCTGTTCACTCTCATCTTCAATAAAGCAATGCTGCACGCCTACTTTTTTAGCCAATTTAAAAATCTTCGGAAAATCGGCTTGTCCCGTGCCCAACACCACATCGTTTTCAGCAGGTGTATGTCCTGTCAAGTCGCCTTGCACGCCTTTTTTCAGGTCCTTCAGGTGCATGAGTTTCCAGCGACCTTTATATTTTTTTAATAACTTTACCGGATCACCGCCGCCATGTAATGTCCATAGCACATCCATTTCAAAGGAAACATAATTTGGATCGGTATTTTGTATAATATAATCTAATAATGTTCCCTTTCCATACGGCTGAAATTCATAACCATGATCATGATAGCAAAATGTCAGCCCATTTTCTTTCATTACTTTACCAATTTTATTAAAATCCTCCACCGCTTTTTTAGCATTTTCCAATGTAAAATTGCCACTTTTGTGAGGAATCCAGGCGCACATGACATAAGAAGCACCCAGTATTTTCGCGCGATCAGCTATTTCCTGCGGATTGTTGACCAACTGCTCATATCCTGCGCCAGTTGATGTAATTTTGATGCCTCTTTCATCGCACATTTTTTTATAGGTTTCGGCGCTCATGCCCTGCGGCGGCCCGCTTTCGATTTCAGTGAAACCCATTTCTTTAATCTTATCCAATGTACCCGCTACATCCTTGGGCAGGTGGTTGCGAAAAGTGTAGGTCTGCACGCCCAAAGGGAAAGTATAAAGCGGCTTTTGCGCTTGCGCAGCTTGTATAATAAATAAAACGAGGAGTGTAAGTATTGATTTTTTCATAATATTATTATTGATTTAATAAATTTAAAAAACTATTAAATAAGATATTTGAAAATTTTAAGTACTAAGCTAATAGGTGTAGCACATTTTAGAAATGCGCCACACTTTACAAATCTCTCTTTTTCAATGCTTTAACCGCATAATTCGCGGCGCGAGCGGTGATTGCCATATAAGTTAAGGACGGATTTTGTGTGCCCGTGGAAGTCATGCAAGCGCCATCGGTTACAAATACATTTTTACAATGATGTAATTGATTCCATTTATTTAGTAAAGATGTTTTAGGATCCTTGCCCATTCGTACGCCACCCATTTCGTGAATGTCAGAGCCCGGATTGGCATGAGAATCAGTCGCTCGTATATTTTTAAAACCCGCATGTGTAAACATTTCCGTGAGCTGCTCCATGTAATCTTTCACCATTTTATCATCATTTTCTGACCATTCAGCAGAAATAACCAATTGCGGAATGCCATAAGGATCGGTTTCCGTTTCATGCAAGCGAACATGATTTTTTTCTTCCGGCACACATTCGCCCATCATCCAGGAACTCACGCCCCAATTGCCCAGCGGCGGATGTATTAAATTATTTTTTAATTCTTCTCCAATACCGTTTCTATCAGCGTCAAAACCTCTGCCCGTGCCGATTCCAGCTGCATAGCCTCTCAAAAAATCGGTTTCCTGCTTGAACACATTTCTAAATCTTGGAATATAACTATGGCTCGGATTTTTACCTTTCGTGCGCATATTTAAAAATTCGTCGCATTCTGCCTGCATCCTGCCGCGATAATTATGCCAGGAAATATATTTTCCTAATAAGCCATTATCATTGCCCAAGCCATTAGGGAAGCGAGTGGATTTGGAGTTTAATAATATCAAGTTCGTATTGAGTGCCGAAGCATTTACAAAAATAATTTTAGCATAATATTCTATCATTTCCTTGGTGTTCGTATCTATTACACGCACACCGATTGCTTTATCTTTCTTTTCATCATATATAATAGAATGAACCGTCGAAAAGGGGCGCAAAGTCAACTTACCCGTTTTGGCTGCCCAGGGCAAAGTAGAGGCGTTGCTGCTAAAATAACCACCTAATGGACAACCTCTTACACATAAGCTTCGGTGCATACATTTAGCGCGACCCTGCTCGTGATGAATGGGTTGCGGCTCTGTAATATGCGCACATCTGCCGTTAATTAAATAGCGATCTTTATACTGTTGTGTAATAACTTTTTGTAAATGTTGTTCCACGCAACTTAATGGAATTGGCGGTAAAAACTCGCCATCCGGTAAATGCGGCAAGCCATCTTTATTACCTGAAATGCCCGCAAATCGCTCCACATGACTATACCAGGGCGCCATATCGGCATAGCGAATGGGCCAATCGACTGCAAAGCCATCCCGAATCGGTCCTTCAAAATCATAATCGCTCCAACGCTGCGTTTGTCGCGCCCACATTAAAGATTTTCCACCAACATGATATCCGCGTGTCCAGGTAAATGGTTTTTCTTCTATAAAAGGATGTACGCCATCCATTACCACCCAATGTAAAGTCGCTTCATTAAATAAACCGCGATTCCCTGCAATCGGATTTTCCTTTTTCAATGCCAATGGCACTTGCCCTCGATGCTCAAAATCCCAGGGATTTTTATTGGCGGTTGGGTAATCCATTACATGCTTCACATCGCGCCCGCGTTCTAACACTATGGTTTTCAGTCCTTTATCGCATAATTCTTTTGCCGCCCAGCCACCGCTAATGCCGGAGCCGATGACGATGGCATCGTATTTATTTTTCTTTTTTGCATTGATATTAAGATAAGCCATTATGTAAAATTTGAAAAATGAAATGTAAAATTTGAAACAAACCCGTTAAATAATAAGAATCAAGAATTCACAGGTACGCAACCATTATAAAATCCGGGCGTCATATTATATTCCAAAAAATTAATCTGGACGTATTCAGAAGTAGTATAACCTTGAATCGTAAGATTTTTAATTAAAGTATAAAAATCCTTTAAAGATTTATCCGTTCCATTATCGATTGATAATAAAATTGCTTGTCGTTCTGATAAAGCAAGCGCCGGAAAAGACTTATTATAATTAGAAATAGCTGTATTTTCAATAAATGCTAAACCTTTCATTACATTATCAAGGACTTCTTTTTCGTAACAATCCGCCAGCATTTTGTCAATAAACTCGGGAACACCTACGGATTTTGCACCAAGTGTATCTGACTCAGGTATAATGGCTTCGATGACCGCGCTTAAAGTATTTTGCTCTAAAAGAGGAAAGATTGACGGTGTTTTGGGTAGCGTTTGTAGCGCCCAGCCCTTTGCCCAGGCGGGTAGCGCAATGAGTCCAACTGCCGTAACAGCCGCATTTTGAATGGCTTCTCGTCGTTTCATTACATTACTGTTTAGTTGAAATTAATATGCGATATAAATGCGCCATATTTATATCATTTTACCTCGCAAAACAGGCCGTGCATCTTTATTATTTGCATTTATTTTAGCAAGACTATTCAAAAATGTAATTTTTATATTATTTTCTTCAAATTCGCAAGTAACGACATCATGATGTGGACTTTCAATATAACGCCAAATCATTTCAAATGTCGTCTCATTTTTCCAGGCACCAGCCACCTCTGTCTTTTTATTTATGAGACCACTAAAGCTGGATGGAGGGCTGATATTCAATGAATTATAAGGGAATGTTGTTTCGCCGCTTTTCCATTTGCCTAAGCCGCTATTTATTTCATACGTTTCCTTTTTGCCTTCCATTTTTATGCGGCAACCGTTTTTATTAAATCGAAGTGTAATGTTTTTAATATTCATTTCATTATTTTCCAATTGGAAAGTCTTACCGGAAATTTTATTTACTAAATTAGTTTGTAAATTCCCATTTTGAAGTGGCAATGCCAATGCTGCAGTCTTTGTTCTTAATTGCTGCGACTTGCTGGAAGATATTGATTTTGAAGGAGTTAACGCCGGTAAAATATGCTCCCAAATCAGATTCAACTGGTGTCCCATATTTGGGCTTTCGCTGGTGATTGCCAAAACCGCGTTTTGATCTGGCATGACGATTGTGTATTGCCCAAAAGCGCCGTCGCCACGATACGCATTGTGCCGGCACCGCCAGAACTGATAGCAATAGCCTTGTTGCCAGTCGTTTGTGTCTCTCTGCTCGCCGGGTTGTTGAATTTTAAAAGTGGTGGCTTCCTCTACCCAAGCTGCCGGAACGACTTGTTTGCCTTTCCAAAGTCCTTTTTGCAAATAAAGCTGACCAAATTTTGCCAAATCTTCGGTCTTGACACGCAAACCCCAGCCGCCAATATTGATGCCGCGCGGACAGCTTTCCCAGTCCATTCCTTCGATACCAAGCGGATCGAATAATCGAGGTTTCAAGTAATCTATTATTTTTTGTCCGGTTACTTTTTGCACGATGGCGCTGCACATATAAGTCGCGGCGCTATTATATAAAAATTGCGTACCTGGCTCATATTTAATAGGCAAAGACAAGAATTTTTTGACCCAGTTTTCTTCAGAACGCACCTGACCGGTAGTATCTGTCTCATGCCCAACCGACATCGTAAGCAGGTCTTTAATCGTCATTTGAGCTAAATAAGGGCTGACAGTTTCTGGCAGTTCATTCGGAAAAAATGTAATAATCTTATCTGTTACATTTAGTTCTCCTTCCGAAACAGCAAATCCAACCGCCGTAGATGTAAAGCTTTTGCTCATGGAATACATGGTATGCCGCAAATCCGGTCGATAGGGCGACCACCAGCCTTCTGCGACCACATAACCATTCCGCATCAACATAAAGCTGTGAAATTCATGTGAACTTTTATTAATAGCCTCTATAAAATCCAGGATTTTCGGGGCATCTACGCCTTGAGCCTCCGGTGTGCTGCGCGGCAGAGACTGCGATTTTTTACTCAAAAAGTCAGTAGAAAAAGAAGGATTGAAGCCCATGTAAAGACTTGTAAAACCTATTTGCACGATGAAATTTCTGCGAGTTATATCCATTTTTATTAATTTTATATACTTTCGACTATTAAACTGCTCGATTACTTAATTACTTGCTGCTAATAATTTTGCGGGAATTTCCGTAATCGGTCGAATTCTTATATTTCTGTAAAAGATTTCTGCTCCTTCCGATTGAATCTGGATTTTCCCTTTTGTTAAAGGTGTCATTTTATTATTATATAAATGTCGGGAATTATATAATACCATCACCACTTTACCATTCATTACATGCACAGCCGTATCGCCAAAGCAATATAAATCAAGGGTATTCCATTCACCATCAGGCTTTTCTGCATCAGGTGCTTTGATGCAATGCCGCCCAACGGAAGTTTTATCTTCAAAAGTTAATAACTCACCTTTCGCATCATATATCCAGTTTTCATTATGTTTTTTTGCCGGAATATCAAAAATCGCACCTGCTACGCCCCAGTAATCGCCGCAGTCGCCTTGTTGCACTTGAAACTCTTGCGATTGCATCCAAAAGCCGCCGTCCGCGCCGTGTTCGCCGTTGGCATGATATAAAATCCCGCTATCCATTTTCGCATTTTTGCGCGGATGCCATTTTAATTTTCCCCATTTAAATTGTACTTGCAGGTGATAATTTTCAAATTGTCCGGTGGTCGAAATACCGCCAAATTGTTCGCCGGAGATACGCAGCGCCTGTGTTCCGTCTTCTGTCACCATACTAAAAACCTGTTTCGGATCTTTATTTAAGCCAACAGGTCGAATCCCTTTTCGATCCTCCCCTTCTGGTGGAAAAGGCGAACCGATATAAGTATCCCATCCGCTCAAGTCCTTGTTATTCAATAAGTTTTGCCAAAATATTTTAGGCTCATTTAATTCTATTACATACCCATCTGGGTCGGTGATATAGATTTGCCAGGCACCATCAAAGCGCTGTTGTCTATGATATGCAATTTTTTTATTACGTAAATATGTTTCAATAGGATCGGCATCTGAAATCGTCCAGGAATAATGCGCGCCATTGCGATCATTATTTGTAACCGGATCAACTCGTCCCGCTAATAAATGTAATTCCTGACCCGGCGCAATTTTAAACCAGGAGCGAATGGCTTTTAAATTTTCCGGCACTTCAATCGGCTCTAAACCAACGACTTCTCTATAGAATTTTGCACTCGCTTCGATGTCTTTTACCGCCAGCGCGACATGATTATAACCTGTAATTGGGATTTGTGCAGAAATCGAAACGCCTATAAAAAACGATAATATTATAACACCGATAAATTTATTCATTTTATATCATTAAATATTAAAAATCATTCAATTGCAGAATTACTCACAAATGCAATCCGCTTACCATCGGGTGACCAGGAAGGCGTATTAATCGTGCCCTGACCGCCATATACGTAAGCAATTATTTTGGGTTTGCCGCCATTTGCAGGCATGATGCGTAAATAAACGTGTTGATAAAAAGGATGCTGGTCGGGTTGCATATCAGACATATAAGATAGAAACACGATCCATTTACCATCTGGTGATATATGCGGAAACCAGTTATTATATTCATCATCCGTGAGTTGTTCTTGGTTTTTACCATCAGGTTTCATGCGCCAAAGTTGCATTTTCCCTGTTCTGGTAGAATTGAAGTAAATGTATTTCCCGTCGGGGCTATATTCTGGTCCGTCATCAAGCGTTGGGGCACTCGTCAATTGAATTTCTTTACCTCCTTTTGATGGAATTTTATAAATATTATAATCAGCCGTTCGCTGAGCGGTATAAGTCAACCATTTACCATCAGGTGACCAACCATGTAAATAAGACGGTCCAGTAGGTGTAATTAATGTAGGTTTGCCACCACCGATTGGTACGGTATAAACTAATGATCCATATTTTGGATCGCCGCTGGAACTACTTAATCCCAACATTTTTCCATCAAAGGAAATGACATGGTCATTATTATTTCTATTTACAAAATCTGTATTTATTACAACTGGCGTAGTTGAAGCAAAATCCAAACGATAAATTAATCCTTCGCTATTGTAAATCAATGCCTTATCATCATTTGTCCAGTTGGGTGCTTGTAAAGAATTGGGCGCAGTGTAAAGAATTTTTCGGTTTCCATTCATTACATCCATTAATTCAATATGGCTTCCTATATAATCCCGATAGGGTCTATAGCCTTCCTTTGGCGGAATAATGATGCGAACATTATCAAATTCAGCTGTTTCTATTACATCTTTATTATGCGAACAGACAAAAAGCCCGGCGTAAACTTCATTTGGCAGGTCAAAATCCGGTACTTCTACCGTCCAGAACGGCTCGCCGAAGCGTGCAACCGACAGGAAAAAGCTGCGCCCGCGCCGCTCCAATTGAATGACATCGGGCATTTTGATAGGCGATTTCACCTCTTCAATATTAGTGCCTGCTCGTTTGCGATATTGAATGGCGGTCAGCCCGTCACCATGCACCGTAGCGCTCACCATTGCTGCGCTCGTGTCCAGGCTGGTGCGCACCATCCACCCAAATTTGCGATGGGGATCAACACCTTCTCCAATCAATTTACCCCGCGTTTGTAAAATAAAATTCTCTTTTACAGGTTTATACGCATAATGAAATTCATCTTTAGCAAACCAGATATTTGCACCCGAACCAGAGAGGCGATAAGTTTGAGCGGAAGTATCGTACAATGTTTTTCCTTGATGTAAAACCGGACCCACATCGGCGTTGGTTTGAAAAATGCCAAGATTGGATTGTGCCAAAATTAAATTGGGTAAGAGCATCGCCAAAGCAAGGCAATGGCAAATAGAGCCGTGACGGGTTTTCATGGTGTGGATAGTGGATTGTTAGTTTCACAATATCCACGAATGTAGGGAATTATATGAATTTTTTATAGGAAAATGCTCGTTTAATGCAACTATCCACAGATTCAGACAGTTGTGGCACATTTCAGAAATGCGCCACAACTTTTTATCCTAATAAAAGTCGAACATTCCGCTTTACTTTTCTTCGGCTAAAACCCATTATAAGTAAGGTTTGCAGCAGTAATAATAGAATAATTGTGCTAGCCATCATCCCAAAATTGGTAAAAGACATAAAGCCCGTGCCCAATAACATATTGCCAAAGAGATTTGATAAAAATGGCGTTAATAACAAGGCACCAATTACACCTAAAACGATGGTAATCAGATTAATAGTTAAAAATTCATTGAGCAAAAGCCCGATGATTTTTTGGGTGCTGCTTCCCACTGCTTTCAAAATACCTATTTCATTGGTTCTTTCCTCAATCGTCAGGCTTAATACAATCACTAGCCCAATCAAACCAATCAAAATCGTAAAAATGCCCATCACCTGAATGATCAAAAAAGTAGGCGCCAAGTGCGCTTCCAGCGCTGCTAATCGCTGGCTGACATCACTCACTTGTGATATTTTTATATCATGTTTTTGTAATAAATCTTCAATTTGTGATGCAGCTTTTCCTGATGCTATTCCTTTTTTTAATTTAATAAATAATTCATCATAAGTAGTCAAATCTTTATTGGATAAAAAGTAAAACCCGGCTGGCGCTGCCAATTCTTTTATAATTCCGGCAAAAATATAAGTTGTTGTATCTCTGCCGGGCGTCATGATGGTAAGGGGTGCTCCTATTGAAAAATCTTTAAAATTTCGCCCGTGCATATTATTGATATAGAGGCAATTAGCGCAATTGGAGTCTAATTTCCCGGAAAGTAATAATTCTGGTGATAATTTATACGTGTTAGAAAAAACCTGGAAGATAGAATTGTCTTGATAGTCCTTTGAAGGTGCTTGAAAAACAACGGATTTTCGATCCCCCTTTGCTACCGAAGCTACAAAAGGCAATTCTTCCAAGAAATTCGTACTTACTTGTTGAGAATCAGCCAGATAAAAGGCAAGCTCATAATTATTGGCTTCAAAATACTGTTCAAAATCTTTTTTGATAGAATATTTCAAATTAGCGCCGGTAAAGAAAAGCCCGATCCCCACTGTTAAAATTAGTATCAGCAGCGCCGTATTTTGGCTATTTCTAAAAATATTATTTATACCATATTTCCAGCGACTATCCGAAATCAAATTTTGTGAAAGCTGGAAAATGCCTTTTTGGGAAGTGTAAAAAGTCTTACTCAAAGCACTTCGGACGGAAGTTCGGGAAGCTTGCAGCAAAGGAAAAATGCAGAAAATAATTGGTATAATGGAAGCCGTCAATGCAACCGGTAAATGCGTTGCAATCGGAAAGGTAGTGGTAATGGGTGTAAAGTTTTGAATATAGGCAATAAAATTATTATAAAAAATAGCAGTTTGATAACCTAAAGGCATTCCAATGAATAAACCCAAACTAATAATGAATAAAAGTATAATAACGTAGCTCCAAAAGATCTTTTGTGTAAAAGAACCCACCGCTTTCATGATGCCAATCTGCGGAATTTGTGGATACAACCAGGTGAGCAAAATCAAGGATAACAAAGCAACGCCGAGTAGAGACAGCACAAAACCAAAGGTTTGTTGCAAAAAGGAAATCCCATCTACAATATTTTGATGCGGATGCTCGCCTGGGGGAGGAATATTAATGGAAGTAAGCGTTCCTCCATTTGATTCAACAATCGTTTTTAGCTCATTACCAATCATTTGCAAATCTGCTCCACTCAGATTTTTTTCAGTTGTTTTAATTAAAAAACGTTGACTGGTTTTATTTAAATATGGCTCCATCGCTGTAATAGGAATGTAAGCATATACCATCCTCTCCATGCGCGAAGGTGCTTGCCCTGCATCATGTACATAGCCGCCCTTTTTTATTTGGATAGAATCTTGCCCACCAATTTGGACAACAATCTCCTCAGAAGAAGCATCTAAAAACAAGGCTCCATTTTGTTCAATAAAAACCGTATTCGGTTTATTATCAATTGTTTCTACTACTTTAAACTTATTAATATTTACTTGTTCTAAAGATTCAACTACTTGTATCATGATTGGCATCCAGTTGCCATCTGCATTTCTCACTCTGGCGCTTAACATCTCGCGTCTTTCCAGTTTTGCAATGTGTGCATTTCCATTTAGTTTTTGTAATAATTCCGGAGTGTTATTTTCTATTTTAATAATAATCTCCGCCGGATTTGTAGCCGAAAAATTCACTTCAAAATCTCGTTCCGACATTAAATAGCTGTAAAAAACACCGCTAATGCCCCAAGCAGACAAGGAAGCTGCTAAAACACAAAGCAAAAACTTGCCTTTGGTGCGCCAAAGATCGCGTAACAACTTGATTATGATTGTTTTCATTGCATTACATTTTCAGTCATTAGACTTCCGTCTTTAATAGGAATCACGCGGTCAAAGCGTCGTTCGCTCAGGTTTTCATGCGTTACGATAATAACGGTTTTCCCCATTTCATTTAGCGATTGAAATAAACGGTGAATATGTTCTCCGGTGGTACTATCCAAATTGCCGGTTGGTTCATCTGCCACCACGATAGGCGGGTCATTTGCCAAAGCCCTTGCAATGGCTACACGCTGCTTCTCCCCACCCGACAATTCATTGGGAAATTTCTTTGCTTTATCTGATAGTTCTACTTGCGCCAGCAAATCCATTGCTCTTGCTTTTCGCTCCTTTTTGGGAATGACATTCACTAAATCCATGGAAAACAACACGTTATCCATTGCAGAAAGTGTCGGAAATAATTGATAAAATTGGAAAACAATGCCCACATTCTGACCGCGCCAGGCAGCTAAAGCGCTTTCATTTAAATTATTGAGCGAGGTTCCATTTACTAAAACCTCTCCGCTTTCGGGGCGATCAATACCGGAAATTACATTGAGTAAAGTAGATTTTCCACTCCCCGATTTGCCAATAATGGCAATCATTTCGCCTTGTTGAATGGTCAAATCAGTGTCGCGCAAAGCGTGAACTTTACCTGCCAGACTGTTATAAAATTTATTAATCTTATTTAATTCTATCATGTTTATATTTTATTTAAGCAATCATCAAGGGTTAATTATTAATTGTTCATAATCAATCTTTAAAAAGTGGATCAACAGCTTTAAAAAAGTCCTCTTTTTTGTCGCCAAAATCCTGTAATTGAATTAGCTTTTTATTTTTTATAGAAATTTTAATAATGGAAAAACCTTTGATAGACAGGGTCTTCATCAAGGCATTATCCCAATCCAACAGAATAGAATGGAATTCCTTTCCAAAGTTGCCAATCATGGCATCCTTGAGGTGCGATTTCTTCACCATAAGCGGTAAAACATTCATTACATTTTTAAATCCACCGGCTATTTGGGTAGGAACAGTGAAGGATTTGGACTTAAAATTTTTATATACATCTAAGAAATTATGCCCTCCCGACGCAGGTAAGTATAGTAAAACCAAGGTATCCTTGAACTTGCTTTGCTCAAAGGATTTGTTGTATTGATCTTTTAGTGAACCCAATTCTTTTAAGAGGTTGGTGACATTGATTTTCTTTTGAGCCAGGAGCAAATTGGCAGCGAGGCATAGGACTGTAAACAGGATAATTCTTTTCATAGCTTTTTGCCACAAATAAAGGGCTTATAACTTGCACCGATTTTGCAAATCTTGCGATTGGCTTTACAAATCTTGCGGCTATTTGTGGCGGATCGGAATACAAATACGACGTTGAAAACACGGATAATCCATTTTTTTAGCAGCAGGGTCGATGATTTCAAAAGCAAATAAATCTCTTATTACATAAGGTTTTTTATCCAGCCAGTTCGCTTTCCATTCTATGAGAATACCTAAAAATTGATGATAGGAGTGATTAGTAGAAAAACAAGCATATTTACCTTCCGGTATAAAATATATTTTTTCAAAATTCGTTACATTAACATTTTCTGCAAGTTGTGCTCCTGCATAATAATTAAACGCTTGATGTGGATGATGAATAGTCAGATAGGTCCATACCCCTATCATTCGCTTAGATGGATGGTGAATGCCTTCCAATTCACAAAAAGAAAGTGCTGCTTGAAAATCCTCCAATAATTGCTCCCGATAAATAGAAGTACGCGTATAATAAAGGTGCATATCTGGGAAATATTCAATTTTTACATCAAATAGCGGCTCAGGAGAAACAGGCGTCATATCAATATCTGCCGGGTGAACAGATTGAGAAAATACAAGAGGCGACATACCAATTTTTTGGGAGAATGCCCGACTAAAAGTCGCCAAAGAAGAAAAGCCACAGTCTGCCGCTATCTCCGACATTGATAAATCGGGGATCGCGCGCATAAGGTGTGCAGCTCGCTCTATCCGGATTCGATTCATGCACTGCAAAGGCGATTCGCCCATTTCTTGTTTGAATAAGCGCTGAAAATGAAAAGGCGACAGATCAACAAGGGCAGCCAAGTCTTGTAGCAAGAGCTTTTGTTGATAATTTTTCTTAATAAAATCGTAGGCTTGTTGAATGCGTTTGTCCAATGTTATTATAATTAACGGGTGATTTATTTACAAATTTAATAAAATTATTATTTTTTCTTCTTTTTAGAAGCCTTCGCCCGACTATTAAAATCCAATGCCAATTGCAGCCAATAATCCAAATCCGTATCATTGGTAGTGCCTTCCAAGCCAATAAAGACAAAGCCTTTCATGGGTCTGCCGGTAAAATCCATTTCCCGACAACCTGGTTTTTGTAAGGCAATTTCCTGCATTGCCGGGTCGATTCTCGCCATCAAATCATCTTTTAAAATACCGACGCACATTTTGTCATTCACCATAAAAGTTAAGCCCCCCATCATTTTCTTTTCTTCTACATTGGGTTGGCTGATAAGTGCATCCCGCACCCGTTGAGCCAAGGACTCATTATATGCCATATAAAATTATTTTAAAGATTTTAACCAATCTACACAGCGTTCTGTCCAGGTTTCTAAATATCCTTTATTAATAGCAAGTGAAAAACCATGACCACCAAATGGATAAATATGTAATTCCGCAGGAATATTATTATTTTTTAAAGCCTGATAAAATAGTAAACTGTTTTCTACCGGCACGGCTTTGTCGTCACCTGCATGAATCAAAATAGTCGGCGGCGTGTCTGCTTTTACTTGTAATTCATTGGAGTAATATTCTATTAATGTTGGATCAGGATTTTGACCTAGCAAAGCATTCCGAGAGCCGATATGCGCATTCACGGTTTGAGAAAATGTAATAACTGGATACATCAATATCATAAAATCAGGTCGCGAACTCCATTTTTCTACCGGATCAGTAGCATTGGAATTGCCATAATCAAAATGAGTACCCACCGTCGATGCCAGATGCCCACCTGCCGAAAAGCCCATAATGCCTACTTTTGAAGTGTCAATATTCCATTCCTTCGCATGATGTCGGGTAAGGCGCATAGCGCGCTGCGCATCCATCAATGGCGATAAATGAGGCGTAATATTATTTTTGGAAACCGGCAAGCGATATTTTAAAACGATTGCTGCAATTCCTTTGGAATTCAGCCATTTAGCAATGTCTGTGCCTTCCCAATCATACGCCAAAATCCAATAACCGCCGCCGGGACATATCACTACTGCCTGCCCGGTAGCATTGGCTTTACTTGGCAAAAATACAGCAATATCAGGTGTTTGAACATTGCTAATACGAATAATATTATCTGTTGTATCATGTTTTTCGACTTCATTTACTTTTTTAGAATTGGGGATTTCGCCCGACCAAAGTGGTAGCGTAAGGTTCTGCGCGTATTGAAATTCTATCATAAATAGGGCAAAAACAATTAGGAAAATATTTTTCATATAGCATGGTATTAAAGCCTCAAATTAAAAAAGAGTTTAGACAATTGCTGACATAAAAATTAGGGATTGAAGCCTATCGGAGTGCAACAAAATTAAACATATTTCGTATGTAGGGATAGAAAAAAAAATTTGCCCTATTTTAAAACTTCAAACTCCATGCGATTCAAACAATTTCTGTTTAGCGGTATCATAATAGCCACCATAGCTGGCTTTTCCGCTTGTTATTATGACAGTGAAGAATTGTTGTACGGTAATACGAATGAGCAATGCGATACCATCACCGTGGTGACGTACAGTGTACACGTGGCAAATATTTTGCAGAAAAACTGTTACGCCTGCCATAGCCAGGGTAGCAACTTGGGGAGTCTATTGCTCGATAGCTACACCACTGCCCGAAATGCTGCAAATAATGGTTCTTTGTTGGGATCGGTCAATCACAAAGCTGGCTATTCGGCAATGCCACAAGGAGCGCCCAAACTTCCTACTTGTGACATTCAAGCCCTACAAACCTGGTTGGACGAGGGTACACCGAATAATTAAAATCAAATCCTAATTATGCGAAAATTTTTTTTGACCGCTATTGCTGTGCTTGTCATTATTGGGCTGGCAACAGGGATTTATATGTGGAATAAACCGCATATAAATATGCAACGTGCTTCGGCAGATTTGGCGGTTAGCGCTTCTGACCTGATGGCCGCCTTCAACGAGGATGAAAGTGCAGCGAATGCCAAATATCGCGATAAAGTAGTCGCAGTGAAAGGTAAAGTGCTGGAAACCAATACAAATGGCGGTGTTACGATCGTCAGTATGCTAACCAATGATGATTTTGGTGCAATTTCATGTGAACTCGATCAGAGGAGCAAGCAAAAGCGAACAGAATTTTCTGCGGGTGAAGAAATTGTACTGAAAGGGATTTGCGTCGGCAAAACAATTGATGTTGTAATGGTACGTTGTGTTTTGGTAGAGTGACTTGGTGCCTAAGAAATGAAGAAGCCGTTAGATGAAATAACTAAAAGACTTCGAGACTGAGACTGGATTTTGTAAAAATTTTGATAACTAACTCAAAAACATAGCTTTATGAAAAATGTTTTGCTTGCTTTTGTGATGCTGCTTGTGACAGTTGTAACAGTAGCTGCACAAGGAAAATTTTATTCTAAAACGGCAATGGTAAGTTTCAATGCCAGTACGCCTTTAGAAGATATTGATGCTCAGACGAATACGGGAACGATTGTACTAGATACGGAAACTGGTAAGCTGGAATCCAGCGTATTGGTCAAGGCTTTCCAATTCAAGCGGGCTTTGATGCAAGAGCATTTCAACGAGAATTATATGGAATCTTCCAAGTACCCAAAAGCCGTTTTTAAAGGTGAGATTACCAATTTGTCGGAAGTAAATTTCAAAAAAGATGGGGATTATAAGGTGAAAGTGAAGGGGACAATGGAAATGCACGGCGTGAAAAAGGAAATAATGACCAATGGCATATTAAATGTAGCAGGTAAAAACCTGAAGGTGAACGCCGATTTTATTGTTGCTTGCGCCGATTATGAGATTAAAATCCCGTCAGTGGTAGCGGATAAAGTTGCCAAAGAGGTGAAAGTGACCGTCAATACTGCACTTCAAGCACTTGCTGGAAAATAATATTCAAGAATTGTAAAAAAGAGAACCCATGAATAAATATTTAATTCTTATAACACTTTTTGTTGTCCATCTGTCTGCGATCCTTGCACAAGATGACCTTTTGTCCTTACTTGAAGAAGAGGAAACCACCGAATATGCGGTAGCAGCCTTTAAAACCAATAGGGTTGTGAATGGTCATTCTATCGAAAATACGGCAGCCGGAGTGATGGATGTGAAGATTTCACATCGCTTCTCGCCCATTTCGGAAGGGTTTTATGATATTTTTGGCTTGGATGGCGCTACTATTCGCATTGGCGTGGACTATGGCATCAGCGACCGCCTTATGATTGGGCTTGGACGCAATAGCTACGAAAAGACTTTCGATGGTTTTGTGAAATACAAAATCCTGCGGCAAAGCACCGGCAAAAAAAATATGCCTTTGACCTTGGTTTACCTGGCGGATGCGCAGATTGTTACCCTCAAATTCCAAAACCCTGAACGCGAAAATTTCTTTTCTTCGCGCTTATTTTATACACATCAGTTGTTGATCGGGCGCAAGTTTAGCGAAGGTTTTTCTGCACAGATCATGCCTACATTAGTGCATCGCAACCTGGTGCCTACCGAAGCGGATAAAAACGATGTTATTTCTATCGGCGTTGCTGCACGCCAAAAAATAAGCAAGCGCGTGGCTGTTACAGCGGAATATTATTATGTATTGCCCGATCAGTTGGGGGAAGATTTTCACAACAGCCTTTCGATTGGTTTTGATATTGAGACAGGCGGGCATGTGTTCCAGTTTCATTTTTCCAATTCCCGTTTTATGACCTACAAAGGCTTCATTACAGAGACCACCGACCGATGGTTTTATGAAAATGACGGCGAGAATTTACTGAGTGGCATTCGTTTTGGATTTAATATTTCGAGGGTGTTTACAATTGTAAAACCTAAATCCTTGCAGTAATCATTTTAGGTAGTCAAGCAGTTTTAATAATCGGAAGCCAAGAGTCAATGGATTGATAAGGAATTTTTTACAAATTAAATAAATTAAAAAGCCTTAGAGAACTATTAATATTCTCTAAGGCTTTTATAACGAATGAATTAAGCTTATTTTCTACCATTTAATTGCAACCCAAATCCTTTTGTGATTTTGGATCGTTATTTGGCATACAATTGCCCGACAATACTTGCTGAGGCTTGTAGCGAATCATATCAGGGTCATACAAACCATTTTTCAGGAACTCCACCAAATCATCCATTTCTTTTTCCGTCAAATTTAAAGGATAAAAAAGCGATGAAACCTGACTTTTGGGTACTTCCGGGTTCTCTGGAACGCCTTCATTGAAGTACTCTACCACTTCGCGCAGTGAACGTTTACTCGCACCATGGAAGTAAAAACCAATATCTTTCATATTATATAATTGCGGCACTTTGAATTTGTGCATATCTTCCTGCCTTTTAGTAAAGCCGCCACGGCCCAAATTGCGTCCATCGTTTGGTCCTGTTCGGAACACTTCATAACCGCTTTGATATAAATTGTTGACACCCAATGCAAAAAAGCGATGCGGAAAAGTATTCAACGAGGGGCTATTGTGGCAATTCGCACAACCTGCTTTGCCAAAGAAGACTAACGCGCCTTCTTTTTGTTGTTCGGTCATCGCATTTTTCTCGCCTTTCAGCCAGCGCTGAAATGGAGCGCGATTGGTAACAATAGTTCGGAAATAGGCTGCAATAGCAAAGGCTGCAATTTCGCGGGTATAACGTTTTTCCACCGGAATATCAGGGAAGGCTTCGTCAAACATTTTTGTATAGCCCAGGGAATCGGTTACATTTTTGTTGACGACCTGGCGATGCACGATCAAAGCCCTGGCGTTATTGGCTTCCAGCCCTTGTAATCCTTTGAAATTGATTTCCACTAAAGTATCTTGATTCCATACCGACTCTGTCCCTTCATTCACACCAAATGAACCAAAAGTACCCGCCCAAAGTGCATTGGTCACAAAAGCAGTATTAATAACCGGCAGTGGCCTTGCTCCTTGCGCATCTACTTCATCCCCAGTATATTCTGGGTTTTTGAAGCGACCTTCGCCGCTTTTACCAAAACCGAAGGCGCCATCGGCAACACCTTGAAAGCGACCCGCCGTAAAGGATCGTTCCGGAATGTGGCAACTGGCACAAGAAAAGCCTTCTTTTGAAGAAGCATACTTATTCTCTAATCCAAGTCCCGTTTCAAAAAATAGCATTTTACCCAACTCTACTTTTTTAGCCGTGACTGGATTTTTGGGGTCTTGATTGGGGAAGGAAGCGTAATCATCGCTCTCCGGCAAAATAAATGCTTCGTATGAACCAGTACTTGATTTTTGATTCAATGCTGTTTCCAAAGCCCCATCTATGGCAATTCCAGAAAATTCATCGTGCTGACAGGAAAGGATGTACCCGGCAACAACGAAAATAGTAAAAATTGTAAAGGCTCTTTTCATAATAAGATGTTTTTAAATGATTCACGAGATTAATATATAAAAGACTCAAATACAGGCTAATTCCTGATTTGTAGTGTAAAAATTGCTTTAAACAAAATTGATTTTCTCTTGATATTGACCTAACGGGGGATTTGCGAATTACAAACTATTCGCTCAGGAACAATACCAGAAAAAAGGGTATGAAGCCTTGGTTTTATCGAAGCTCAAAATAATTTTAGGAATGGTTGGAGGTAAGCGTCTCAGAAGCTGAACAAAATTACATTTTTCTTTGATTCTGAACAATATTATTGAGAGAAAATTTAACTATTTTCTACATTTTTATATTAAAACAAAAAGCGCTATCCTCGTAGGACAACGCTTTTTGGGAAGCAACACATTAGAACAAATCTTAATCAATTCTCAATCCTCTACTCTTATTAAATGTTCGGTTGTGGCGTTGTACGTAGGTAAGGCTTGATTTTGGTCACCCCTTTCGGGAATTTCTCAGCAGCCACTTCATCCGAAATGGAAGGAAGTACCACAACATCATCGCCATGCTCCCAATCAACAGGAGTAGCCACACTGTGATAAGAAGTCAATTGCAGCGAATCGATTACGCGCAAGATTTCATGGAAATTACGACCCGTAGATGGCGGATAAGTCATCGTCAAACGAACTTTTTTATCCGGGTCAATCACAAATACGGTACGCACGGTCACTTTTTCGGTGGCGTTTGGATGGATCATATCGTATAATTCTGCAATATGACGATTCTCATCCGCTATGATCGGAAAGTTCAAAGTCACGTGTTGGGTTTCTTCGATGTCTTTCACCCATTCCTTGTGCGAGGGCAGCGGATCAACGCTCAAAGCAATCACTTTCACGTTGCGCTTATCAAATTCTGCTTTCAAGGCAGCGGTACGACCCAATTCAGTGGTGCAAACCGGCGTGAAATCTGCTGGATGCGAATACAATACGCCCCAGCTACTGCCGAGGAATTCGTGGAAATCTATCTCACCATCAGTCGTTTGTGCTTTAAAGTTAGGTGCAATATCTCCTAATCTGAGTGACATATTTAGATTATTTTATAGGTTATGAAATAATTTTATGTTTCATGTTTCAAGTTCTATGTTTCATGTTTCAAGTTGGAAGTTTCATGTTTTATATCGGATGTTACCTGAAACTTGAAACTTGTAACCTATAACTTAAAACTTCTCGGTGCCCGGCAATGCTACTTTTAGCTTGGCGATATGCCCATTCAATTTCTTTTTAAAAACACCGCTCCGCCAATGCCCGTTCAACAGCGGCCGCACTAATTTTTCAATCGCGGGGCTTTCAACTAAAAAACCATCATGACCATAATAACTGTCGATGATTTCCAATTGCGCATTCGGAATATTAATAGCGATCCGCTCCTGCTCTTCGATTGGAAACAGTATATCTGTATGAATACCAATGACTAATGCTTTAGCTTTAATTAATTGTAATGCCGATTCCACACTGGCCCTGCCGCGCCCCACGTTGTGACTGTCCATCGCCTTGCTCAGCGCCAGATACGATAATACATTGAATCGCTTATGCAATTTTAATCCTTGATGACGCTGGTAAGAACTGGCTCGAAAATCGTCGATTTTATTATCGTTTGGTTCAGCCTGCGTTCGCTGATATGTCTGATAATGCCGATAGGAAAGCATTGCGATGGCACGCGCTGCCTCAATGCCTTTTTGTCCGGCCTCAGGGCTATCTTCATAAATCGTCGGGTCGGCTTCGATTGCCATGCGTTGTGCTTCATTGAAAGCAATCCCCCAAGGCGAATGTTGGGCGTTGGTCGCCAAAAGTACAATATTTTCAAACAAATCGGGATCGGCAATTGCCCATTCCTGCACTTGCTGCCCGCCCATCGAGCCACCGATACCCAATTTTATTTTGGTGATGCCTAAATATTGCTGTAATAAGCGATGCACATTGACCATATCCCGAATGGTAACCAGCGGAAAATCTTTGCCGTAAGGCTTGCCAGTATTGGGATGGAGGCTGTTTGGACCAGTTGTACCATAGCAAGAACCTATAATATTAACACAAACGATAAAGTGTTGCTTAGGATCAAAAAGCTTTCCTTCACCCACGAGTCCGTTCCACCAATCGGCAGCGTCCGAATTGGCAGTCAATGCATGGCAAATCCAGATCACATTGTCTTGTTCAGCGTTAAGATCGCCGTAAGTGTGATAAGTAATGTGGAGTTCAGGTAGTTGGGCTCCGCTTTCTAATGGAAATGGGTCTTTACTTTTAAAATATTTCACGAAAATTAAATATTTAGTGATTTTGTGATATAGCGATGTAGCGTGCGAGAACTCACCACATCACTACATCACTGTATCAGTACATTTTCAGACTAATTCTGGTTTTAAAACAGGGATTTTGGCGAAAGCCTGCTCCAAATCCGCTTTGATGTCGTCAATATGCTCGATGCCTGCCGAAAGGCGCAATTGCGTAGGCGTTACACCCGAAGCCAGCTGCTCCGCGTCGCTCAATTGCTGGTGCGTCGTTGCCGAAGGCTGAATGATCAAAGTCTTTGCATCCCCAACGTTTGCTAAATGGCTTACTAATTTCAAGCTATCTACAAATTTAGTCGCATTCTCCTTGCTGCCTTTGATATTGAAGGATAACACCGCGCCGAAGCCATGCTTCAAGTATTTCTTCGCCAATGGATGGTACGGGCTGCTCGCCAAACCAGGATAGCTCACGTTTTCTACCTTTGGATGTGATTCTAACCACTGCGCCAATTCCAAAGCATTGTCAATGGCACGTTGCACCCGCAAAGACAGTGTTTCCAAGCCTTGCAGCAGTAAGAATGAATTGAACGGACTCAAGGCCGGACCAAAGTCGCGCAAGCCCTCCACCCGTGCACGGATGATAAATGCGATATTGCCAAATGGGCCATTGGTGCCAAATACATCCCAGAAAACCAAGCCGTGATAACCTTCAGAAGGCTCTGTAAATTGAGGGAATTTGCCATTGCCCCAATTATAATTGCCGCCATCCACGATCACACCGCCAATCGAAGTACCGTGACCACCGATCCATTTCGTCGCCGATTGTACGACAATGTGCGCCCCATGTTCCAATGGACGGAACAAATAACCCGCCGCGCCAAAGGTATTATCCACGATCAAAGGAAGATCATATTTCTTCGCTACATCCGCAATCTCCTCAAAATCAGGAATATTGAAACGCGGATTGCCAATGGTTTCTAAGTAAATCGCTTTGGTATTTTTATCAATCAGATTTTCATAATCCGCTGCAGTTTCGCCTTCGGTGAAGCGCACCTCAATGCCCAGGCGCTTGAACGCCACTTTGAATTGATTGTAGGTACCGCCATAGAGGTAAGAAGTCGTGATAAAATTATCGCCGACAGTCAGGATATTATTCAAAGCAATAAACTGCGCCGCCTGCCCCGAACCAACAGCCAATGCTGCTACACCGCCTTCGAGCGCCGCTACGCGCTTTTCAAATACATCGGTCGTGGGGTTCATAATACGGGTATAAATATTGCCGAATTCCTTGAGGGCGAAGAGATTAGCGCCGTGTTCAGAATCCTTGAAGGTGTAGGAAGTCGTTTGATAAATGGGCACGGCACGCGAGCGCGTGGTAGCTTCTACTTCTTCCTGCCCGGCGTGTAACTGCAAAGTTTCAAATTTCAGGTTGTTAGACATAGATTTTAATTTTATATTAAAAAAGATTAGACTCAATTAGAGTGGAGCACCCAACGGAAAATTTGTCAAAACGGACAAGTTCCGACTTGGGTCAACAGCAGCAACAACAACACATTTTGGAATTCATCATGCCGGATTCGGCAGTGGATAGTGTGTAAAAACAGTAGTTAAAATTGAAATCGCTCATGTTGGTTGTGATTTTATATGCCCAAAATAAATTTGGCAGGATTTGGCACCATCTACTATTGATTATTGTCAATTGATTATTGATAAATGAAAAATAATCAATTGTCCATTATCAATTCAACAGCAAGGTTGCCAGGGTTTCACAGAGCCTGTCTCTCCACCCTTCGCTATAAAATCAATCTTTTCAAAGAAGAATTGGATTGATGGCACAAAAGTATTGGCACTTTGTCAAATAAACAAACAAGATTTCTTCATATATTCCTGTTTTTTAGGAGAAAAGAAGGGTTTTTAGTCGACTTTAGACAGGATTTTGTTTTGATTTTTAAAATAAAATTCCAATTTAATAATAATTTTAGTTTTTATACTTGTTTTTGCATAAATAGAAGAATAAAATTTTAAAAATAGATACTATAAATTTTTCCGTTCTATACCTCATAAAATTTTGTTAAAAAATTTGCATGCAACCAAAAAGCAGTTTTTTGAGTTTCCTTGCGTAGTAAGAATACCGTGAAAAATGAAAATTGAAATCAAGCGTTTAGATAAGGTATTTCACTTGCAAGCAACGAATGAAAATGGAAATACCGTAGAATCGGATGGTGCAGAAAGTATTGGCGGCAGCGGCAAGGGGATGCGCCCCATGCAACTATTGCTTTCGAGCCTGGGGGCTTGCAGTTCGATAGATGTAATCCATTTTTTAAATAAGCAACGGCAGCCTTTGGACGACATCCGCGTGACGCTCAGGGGCGAACGCGATCCGGATAAAGTGCCTTCCTTGTTCACGGAGGTACACGTCCATTTTGAATTGTTTGGTGATTTGGATGTAAAAAAAGCAGAAAAAGCGGTGGCGCTTTCGATGGAGAAGTATTGCTCGGTGGCGCGTATTCTAGAAAAAACAGCAAAAATTACCTGGGATTGCACGATTCATTCATTCTAATGAACCAAATTTTGTTTTGGATGTATAAAATGGTGAAGGATTGAAATTTAGTCATGGCAAAACGCATTCGATTAGCATTAGATTGGACTCCCAATACCATTCACACAGGGTTTTACGTAGCTGCCCAAAAAGGCTACTACGAAGACGCTAATGTTGAGGTGGAATTTCTCCTGCCCGATTCCAAGGATGATGAGTTTTCTCCTGCACAAAAAGTGATAAGCGGCAAGGCTGATTTGGCGATTGTTGCTCCCGAAACAGTGATTGATGCTCAAATCAAGGGTGCAGAACCATCTTTAATCGCAATAGCTGCACTACTTGCTAAGGATGCCAGTGCAATGGTCACGCTACAAACCAGTGGTATTGAGTATCCTGGGCTTTTGGACGGGCGTACTTATGCTTCCAATGGTATCCCATTTGAAGAACAGCTTGTGCGAAAATTAATTAGCAATGATGGGGGATTAGGAAATGTTAAGTTTGTATATCCTGAAAAATTTCAAAGTTGGGATACTTTATTGTCTGGCAAAGCTGATGCTACTTGGATTTTTGTACCCTGGGAAGGCATAGATGCACGGCTGAGAAATGTAGAACTCAATATTTTTAAGCTGGCGGATTTTCACATTCCTTATGGTTATAGCCCTTTGTTAGTTGGGCATCCTGTTTTAATTAAGAAAAAAAAGATACGCAAATTCCTTAAAGCCACTCGAAAAGGCTATCTTTTTGCTCGAAATAACCCAACAGAAGCGGCAAATATATTGATGGCGATTGCGCAACATCCCAGTTTGGACAATCGTACGCTGGTAGAGCAAAGCCAGGTTTTTATTTCACAATATTATCTGGATGAAAACGGGCATTGGGGTATCATGCAAAATAAAGTTTGGGAAGATTATATCAATTGGCTCAAGCAACATTCTATTCTAAGCATCTCTGAGGAACAACTAATCCATGATTTAGATACTTATCAACTCTTTACCAATGACTTATGGGAGGAGTAATCGTTATTTCAGGTTACTGATTGCTTTATACTGCTTATATCTCTTGCGTTCAACTATAATCGTGCGAATTGCCAGCATCGCTACAATAATCATACCGCCCAGAATTGCAAATTTAGAAGGCGTTTCACCGTAACCTAAAAAGACCCAAACTGGATTCAGTATAGGCTCTAACATTGCCAATAAAGAACCTTCAATCGCCAATACGCGCTTTAATCCGTAAGTAAAAAATAAATAACCCAAGCCAATTTGCACAAATCCTAAGAACAATAGCATCAGCCATTGTTCAAGCGTAGGCGAGGGTGATTGTGCATACGAAGGCATCGCTATCAAAAGCATAATAATATTTCCCCAGAAAATAGCCGTTTCATGATGAGCAGGATCGTTTTTGCGTTGCCCCAGCATCAAGGCAGCCAGTAATATGCCTGAAGCCAAAGAAATGATATTAGCAAGCATATCGCCTAATTCCAAATCGCCCAAAAAAAAGAGCGCCATGCCCAAAAAGCAAACGATAATGGTAGCGATATTGATGCGCTCCAATGGGATGCGAAACAAAAGCGGCTCAAGTAATAACACATAAATCGGAGCGGTGTATTGCAAAAATATAGCATTGGCGGCGGTGGTCATCTTTGTAGCAAAAACAAAAGTAGTCATCAATCCAACATAGAAAAGACTAATCAATAATGTTAATCCATTGATTTTCAGTAAAGATTTATGAAACAATACACCAAATAAAACGGCGGCACACACTGATCGGTAGAATAGAATGGTCATCGGCTCGAAAGGCAACAGCTTGATAAACAAGCCACCAGTACTCCAAAGGAGCGCTGAGATTACCACCGCAAAAACACCAATTTGATGCGCAGAGAGTCGGGACAGCATGGTAGGTGAATTATTTGAAATGCAAACCTACGCGTTGCTGCTAATTTCTGGCTGGTTTTAGATGGAAATATTTTGCACGTTAATCATCAGAGCCACATTGAAATTATGAATACGCTATGTATCATCGTTGATTCCCTTGTCCCTCTTGCTTTTCGTTGTTTTTGATCGGCACAATAGGAGGCTGGGCATTCTCGTCTTGCCTCAAAGGTTCTTCTTTGGGCTGCTCGGGCTTGATGCTTGGAAAATACAATACGCTACGTAGCGGCCGCACCGACACATTATTGGAAATTTTACTTTTTAAATGTACATCCAATGCCAAATTGTAAGGCTGCATATTCACATCGTCAATTTTATCTAAAGGGTACGTGTCGAAGGTTTCCAACGTAATGATAAATTTCTTCTTTTGTGCATCTTTCTCTATGTTTACCAATCTGATATTCAGGTTCTTATCGCTTTTGCGTACCGCGAGATTGCCAATATATGGCGTTTCTACAAAATCAACCGGATTATAACTATCTTCAATATCTACTTCAAATTTCCACTGAAAAGCAAATTTTCGGTCTTCTTTTTTGGTCAAATCAAATTCGCCACCAGCCACTGAAGCCACTGGATGCGCGCTCGTTTGAATTTCTTCGTTCACATAAAAACGAATGTACACCCCACCCACTGGATTTTTGCTGCGAATGATGTACGACAAAGGCAAACGACTCGGGCGCGTGGCTTCCGACCCTTCGAAATTACTGCGCAAAGGCTTTCCTGTCACCGTAAAGCGACACCCAGCCACATCTTCTTTACTGCCTTTGAAATACTCGGCATATAAGGTCGGCATCCCATCGTAAACGCCCGGCTTCACCGATTCGATTTCCCAGAAATTGCTGCTCATCCCTTCTGGAATGCCTTCTACTATTAGGAAATGCTTGTGTTCAACACCTTCTGTCATCACCGGAAAATCGCGGGATTTTTGAAAAACAGGCTGCACACTTTCAAAATAGCGACGAATAATCTCTGGCGATGGTAATCGAGTGAATAATTGATCGCGTTTGCTGCCTTTTTCTTCAAAATCTGCAAAAACAATGGTTTCCCAATCGGTGCCTGCAAATGTTCCATGCGAAGCAGAACCCCCGCCAAAGCTCGTTTTTAGGCGTGCCGGCAACAAACCACTCAAGTCAATCCCTCCTTCCATTTCTATTTTTCGATTCTCTTCCGCCGAAGTGATATGGCGAATCATTACGCCTTCGAATTCGCGGAGGAAAAATGCTTTATTGATATACTGCGGATTTTCAGTATAAAATTTCCACAACTTCATCATGGCTTCGGTCGTAGCGTCATCATTGGCGTCCAGCACTAATTTTAAAGGCGAGACGAACGAACCCGACAAAGCCAGAATCGAGGATTCGCGGCGGCTATCGGTTTCCAATGCAGCGCGAAATGCAGCATAAGGCGGCTCGATGCCTGCGTCCAAAGCAGCTTTCAAATAGCCACCACAAGTTTTGGTGAGAATGAAGGTATCAAAATTTTCATCGGGATTGACCGCAAACTGGTCGCTTAAACTACTGATTTGTAATACTTTACTTGGTAAATAATTCACCACATTTAGCGGTTGCAGCAATTCAGACTCATGAAAAATATAATACATCAATCCACCACCTCGAATGTCGGCGGTTTCCACTTTGGTGCGCAGGTCGCGGCTACCGAGGAATTTACTAATGTCCCCAGGTACAAAGTCGCGTTTACCATCATTCGACACCCCGAATCCGCAGTATTGCGCGTGAATTTTAAATTTTTGTTGCAATGCATGGCCCAAAGAAATGCGCGAGTAACTGCGCTGTGGTGGCCAGTTCTCTTCTCGATATTTTTCGAGTTTTTCGGCGGCTTTGTCAATGCGCTGTGCCAAACCGATTTGAAGGATAAAAATACTGGATAAACAAAGCAGAATCGTTTTTTGTGGAAGCATTGCAAGGGTTTTTAAGAAATTGACCATTTATTATTGACGATTGACCATGTGTAAAGTATTGCAATAATTTGTTCTCTATAAAATTATACTGCTGCGTATTTGGACAACGCTTATAAGCGGCGTCATAAAAATTAGACATTTTTCAATATGCTATTTTTCGACTTTCCAAATTCTTATCCCAGAACGCTTTATAGTAGATTTCGTCACAAACTTTAGCAATAAAAAATGCGGATTTACAACGTAAATCCGCATTCAAAACGTTTATTTTAAGCTATTTTTTTAATTACCTTTCTTCATTTGCTTCTCTTTCTGCTTGATATCGCTTTGCAATCGGCGGCGTTCGTCAGGCGAAGAAGCACGGAACATTTGTCGGGATAAATCATCAATTTCTCTTCGCAACATCATCCGATCCAACTCGCTTTGCCCAATGGAAGCGCTGTATTTCGGAAGGCGATTATTTTTAGCAGCGATCGTAAACACAGGTAAATCCACTGCAATAAAGGTTGAAAAACGGAAGGCATTCGCTCGATCAATAGTAATGTCTTTGGCATCAATAATATCGCGCAATCTCGGCGTCAGCTGAGCGCCAAAGCCCCACACAATTGGGGAGTTTCGGAAGCCATGTGTGTAAAACAGACCCGGCGAAAGCAATTGCTCCAATTTGATAGAAGGCAAATTCGTAGAAGTGAGTTCACCTTTATTATTGTCCATTTGAAAGCGATAACTTACCACCGCCCCAAAATCAAGGACAGATAAAAACACGCCATTGGAACTACCTCTGGTCGTATAAGTCGAATTCTTGAGTAATTTGCGTGAACCCCAATTAAAATCAATACCCACCGGCACGAAAGGGCTTACCAATGCTGCCCATTTATTTTCCACCGCAGGATTGTCCAGCCACTCTGCGCCCGCGCTGGCACCCACAAGCGCACTGATATAAATGCTGCTGCTGGAATAACGCTTCACCCGATAGCTGCCAACCGGCAGAATGACCTCTTCTAAAATTTGCTTAATACGATCTGCCGAATCCGTAGCGACGACATCCGCCGCCAAAGTCAAATACCGAACAAACCCTTGTGGCCGTTGGTACAGTGGGTTAGTGCGATGCAAAGTTTCTATCACTTTAAGCGTTTTCAGGAAGGCCGCGCTATATTCTTTGGTTTCCACTGCAAGCGGCACTTGCAATAATTCTCGGGCAATCGGCAGGTACGTTTCTTGAAAACGGCTGCTGCATAATAAGCTGTTTCGATTCACCCAACACACATAAGCACCGATATGCTGCACCACATCCGAAAACATAAAGGCGTATTCCTGGAATGCTCGCAGGTGATCTTGTTCGCTGTTGTTAATTACCGTGTACGTTTGGGTTTCGGCTACGCCAGATGCGCGATCGGTGCGGGTTGCATTCACCAAGCGGAGATCGGCGATTTTATTTTCAATTTGTTCTAAAAACGCTAGGTTTTGATAAATTAATTGTTGCAATTGTACAAAATCAGTAGCGCGTTCGCCCAATTGAAAACGCGAGCCTGTAACGCCCAACTTTCGCAAAATGGCGCGGTTTTGCAAATAAAATAATGCAATGAAATATTCTCTTTCGCGGATGTTCAGCTTTTTAAAATCATCCAATTTGAGCCAAACGCGGCTAGGCGAAATATCTTGCAAACTTTGCGACACACCTTCTATGAGTTGTACTGCGCATTTGAACGTATCAACGGCGTTGCGAGGCGCATAGCTGTCGGGCAAGGCGTTTTGCTCGGCTAAAGACGATAAAATAACCGAAGGATGAACCCCTTTACTCAAATCAGTAAAAGATGTATTTACAATATTAAAAATATGATATACAATATCATTTTTTAAATGGCTGGGGATCAGGTATTTTTCTGCACTACTATAAAAAGATTTCAAATCCTCCTCGAAAGCATTTTGTAAAGATTTGCCAATATTGATCGAAATCACCTGATCGTAATCAGAAATTAAAGCGTAGGTACTCGGAAAAATCTGGTTCAGGTAAAAAGTATCCACATTGACCTGATCTTGGCGGGCCTCTTCGGAGAAAATAAAAAACGGGCGGTTCTCGAACTCCTCTTTCAAGCGCGCCAGAAAACTCAGGGTAAGTTCCGATTCAGCACGATTGAGCAGCAAGGAAGAAGTTGCATCCACCAAGCCGGTACTCAAATTGGCGCCCAATCCACTGCCGAAGATGATGTCCACCAAACTGGTCGCTACATCTTCAATCGGCCCTTGAGGTGTGGCTACAAAATCAAATGTTGTAGAATATTTTCGTTCAAAACGCACCCTACCGCCTACCAACATAATGCGATATTGCTGTTTCAAACTTTGTAACTTGCTGACAACCTGCACATTAAAATTTGGTTTTTCCTCTGCGATGTATCGCAAAGGATCTAATACAAAGCTATAAACATTGACCCAATCATCCTTGTCGGATTGTAAAATCAATAGTTCTTTGTACAAATCCAAAGTGTCTAATTCATTGAGATCCAGTGCGTACAAAGCTTTAGCGTCGTAGTAGGCGGTTTGAGCGAAGTTGGTGGCAGTAAAACAAAAGGTTAGTTGGAGGAAGACGAGTAATTTTTTCATAGAATTGTTTATTATCACCTGACAAGAATTGGCGGTTTTTAAAGTCTCTTTTCCCACAAAGATGAAAATTTCGCGGCAAATGCAATTATTTTGGGAAACAAGAAATTATTTCGGTTTTGCAGCGTGTTACTTTTACAAGTATTAACGTCAGATTTTACAGAATAGGCACACTTTTTTTCTATATTTTTTAGTTTATTAGAGCAAATTTTAACCAAAATACATACCTGTGATGAAAACCACCAAATTTATTTTCTCGGTAAGCCTGTTTTGCCTTTGGACTTTGGCTGCATTGAGCGCGCAGAATTGCACGGCGTATTTCCCTTTTGAAAAAGGCGCAATGCTGGAATATACCAACTACGACGACAAAGGGAAAGTGCAATCTTCGATGACGCAAAAGGTTTTGATCCTTGATGACGATGAGAAGGAAGGCCTGACCGCACAGATTGAATCAAAGATTATGGACAAGAATGGCAAAGAATCTATGCGTAATTCTTATCATATAACTTGTAAAAATGACACCTTATTCATGGATTTGACAGCCCAGATGCCCCAACTTACCGAGGCTTTTTCTACGATGGAGGTGACGATAACGGGCGATCAATTGTTATTACCGCCCAAGCTGAGTGTCGGCCAAACCTTACCGGATGCGAATATGCAAATCCAGGCGGGTACTGGCGGAATGAACCTGATGAAAATGACGGTAGCAGTAACAGATCGTAAAGTGGAAGCCAAAGAAAGCGTGACCACTTCGGCTGGCACCTATGATTGCTATAAAATCAGCCATACCACCAATACGAAAATGCTGGTCGGAAAATCCTTTAAAACCATTACCTGGTACGCCGACAAAGTGGGCATGGTAAAAACAGAAACCTACGATAAAAAAGGCAAGCTGGAAAGCTCGATGCAATTGACAAAGTTTAGCAAAGAGTAATCTTCTTCCAAGTTTTTAGTTTGAAGTTTCTGGTTGAAAATAGAAGTCCCACAGCCTGAAACTTCAAACTTCTACGCCTTTATGCCTTATGCCTTACGCTTATCTTACTAAAGCTACATCACCAGTTTTTACCTCGTTTTCTACTTCGCCTTCATATTCATAAGTGACCTTCAGCACATAAATATACACGTTGGCAGCAGCGGGTTTGCCTTTCACTTCTCCATTCCAGCCTTGATCGGGCTTTTGGCTTTCAAATACCTGATGCCCCCAGCGGTTGAATACTTTAAAATCGTATTCGCTCACGGTGCAGTCCACGTAAGGCTGGAAAGTATCATTCACTCCATCTTCATTGGGAGAAAAAGCGTTGGGTACATAAATCTTGCAGGCACAGATTTCTTTCGGCGCATTTACAAAAGAAGTCAATACAATAAACGCAGCCAGTAGCATGAGGTAGAGCTTACATTTCATGTTCATGAGATTATAATTTGTTAATAGCGAGGCTTCTGCCCCAAGAGTTGGTATAAAGCGAGACAAATGTATTGAGCGAGACAAATATTAGTAAATTTTTAATGTTAAATTTTCAACCATTTTTTGGCACGGTCTAAAGTAAGCGCCCAAAGGTTGTTCAGGTCGGGTGAAAAGCAGAAGTATAGAACGGTAGGAACGTAAAGTGCGACAATCAACAAGGATTTTACAAAAATATCTACGATAGGATGCCCCAAATCGGGGATAAAAGATATAATAAAATAAATGCTTAGGGAAAGCAACACAATCCAAAGTGTATTCCAAGTGAAAGGCTGCATTTTAAATTTTACATAAATAAACCAGAATTTTATTATATTGAATAAAGTAATAGAAGTAAGAGTAGCCAAAGCCGCCCCAAGAATATTTAAATTAAAAGTTTTGATAAACAGATAATTAAAGCCCACATTTAGCAAGGCTAAAAAAATAACTAAATAAAAATTGAATCGGAAATGTTTGGAATAAGAAATGATATGATTATTAATACCGGTCGCCATATCTACCAAAGCACTCAAACCAAGCACTAACACAATCATTTTCCAGGGGCGATAGGTATTGCCTTCAGGCATTAGATCAAACAAGCTATCCAGATTAAGCCATATCCCAAGAAGAATAAGACATCCTGCAATTAATTGATTAATGGAGCTTTTATTATATAATTTTTTTACATTTTCCCAATCATTATTTTGAATAGAATCTGTAATAACCGGCGCAGTAATTTTTTCCAACGATTTCCGCGGAATATCTACCGAAGTGCCTATAAATGCTACAATTGTAAATATACCATTATCGTTCCAGCCGTCGCTCCCCAAAATCGGGATCATCGCTTTGTCAATATAAATGATCAATCCATTACTTACATTACCCAATATACTATAAAAAGCAAAGGTGGACATCTCGCGCGCCAAAGGCCGGTTCAGCAAAGAAAAATCGGGCTTCAGGTGCAATTGCCTTAGCCAATAGGTATAAGCGATCAAAGACAAAGTGAC